>JADYZL010000348.1 GCA_020853155.1 Bryobacterales bacterium | reverse complement strand
TTATCAATTCGCAAGTTTAGCCGGAACTCTGCACGAGAGGTAAACATTCGATAGGGCTCGTCGGTTCCTTTCGTGACAAGATCGTCAATCAAAATACCGATATAGGCCTCTTCGCGGCCCAAAACCAGGGCATCGTCCCCGCCGAGGCTCCGCACTGCGTTGATTCCCGCCATCAGACCCTGTGCCGCAGCCTCTTCGTACCCGGACGTTCCATTGATTTGTCCCGCGAAAAATAGCCCGGTAACACGCTTCGTCTCCAGGGAATGGGACACTTCCCGGGCATCCATGCAATCGTATTCGATCGCATACCCAGGGCGAATCATTTCTGTAGCTTCTAATCCCGGGATGGAAGCAAGCATCGCCTCCTGGACGTCCACGGGCATGCTGGTAGACATCCCGTTCACGTACACCTCGTGAGTATCCAATCCCTCGGGTTCCAGGAAAATCTGGTGCCGGCCTTTGTCGGGAAACTTCACAAACTTGTCTTCGATGGAGGGACAGTAACGCGGACCAATGCCTTGAATCTTGCCGCTGTAGAGTGGGGATCGGTCCAGATTATCCAATATCAAACTTCTGGTGAGGGGTGTGGTGTATCCCAGATAACAGGCTATCTGCTGCTGAGGAGGCTGAACCGTAAGAAAGCTGAACGGTGTGGGTACCGCGTCCGCTTCCTGAATCGCGAAGGAAGACCAGTCAATCGTCCTTCCGTCCACGCGGGGCGGTGTGCCCGTTTTCATCCGAGTCCAGTGGAAACCGATCGCCCTCACCTGGTTTGCCAAATGGACGGATGGCAACTCACCGCTTCGTCCGCAACTGGAACGCTGATCTCCTACGTGTGCTTCTCCATTCAGAAAAGTACCGGTTGTCAAAATGACCGCACCCGCCTGTACTTGCCGCCCATCGGCGAAGACCACACCTTCAATGCGGCGTTTGCCGCTGTCTTCGACCAAAAGCAGCGCCGCAATTTCCGCCTGCAACAGGCGGAGATTGGGCTCCTCTTCAAGAACTTCCCGCATCCGCGTCCGGTAAATCTTCTTATCGCATTGCGCACGGGGCGCCCATACCGCCGGGCCGCGGCTGGTGTTCAGCAGCCGGAACTGAATGCCAGCATAGTCTGTCACCTCTCCCAGCACCCCGCCCAATGCATCAATTTCTCGAGCCAAGTGCCCCTTGGCAATGCCGCCCATTGCCGGGTTGCAACTCATCTGGGCAATCAAATCCAGATTCATGGTCACGAGTGCCGTTGAGGCGCCGAGTCTGGCCGCGGCGCGCGCGGCCTCACAACCCGCATGTCCAGCGCCCACAACCAAAACGTCGAATTTTCGCATAAACGATCCCAGTCTATTGTTACAAAGATGCGGCGCAGTCCCCGGCCGTCGCCTCAATCTCCCGCGTAGCGATTGACAATCGGCGGGCTCGCCGCTTAGCCTCAAACTTTCTGGAGTATCCGCCTTGAAAATTCTGATTGTCGGCTCCGGTGGACGTGAGCACGCCATCGCCTGGAAGCTTTCCCAATCGCGCCATCACCCGGAGATCTTGATTGCACCGGGCAACGCCGGAACAGCTTCCATTGGGCGCAACCTTCCGATCGCTGCGCTCTCTCCAGATGCAGTTACCGCAGTGGCCCGCGAGCATGCGGTTGATCTGGTCATCATCGGGCCGGAGTTGCCGCTCGTGGAGGGTGTTGCCGATACCTTGAGGGAGAACGGGTTCCTCGTGCTTGCGCCGTCCGCCGCTGCAGCACGGATTGAAGGCAGCAAGATATTCTCCAAGCGGCTAATGGAAAAGACGGGTATTCCAACAGCCCGTTTCTCGGTTGCGGAAACAGCGGTGGAAGCGCTCCGGGTTCTGGAAGACTTTCCCGTTCCGGTTGTGCTTAAGGCCGATGGACTTGCAGCGGGTAAGGGAGTCGTTATCGCCCACACCCTCGAGGAGGCGCGAACCGCCGTCCTGGACTTGATGGAGGCGAAAGCGCTAGGAGATGCGGGAACCAGGGTTGTCATCGAAGAGTTTCTTGTGGGCGAGGAAGTGAGTTTCATTATCCTCACCGACGGAGTCACGGTCATCCCGTTTCCTCCCGCACAAGACCACAAGGCCATTTTTGATGACGATCGTGGACCGAATACAGGAGGGATGGGCGCCTATTCCGATTCGCGGATCCTTTCGCCCGCGATGCAGGCGCAGATCCTTCGCGATGTCGTTGAACCCACGCTGCGCGGCATGGAGGCCGACGGCGCTCCGTTCACGGGGTTTCTTTTCGTCGGTCTGATGATCACGGCGGACGGTCCTCGCGTTCTTGAGTTCAATGCCCGGCTGGGTGATCCGGAAGCGCAAGTGCTGTTGATGGCGCTCGATTCCGATCTCGTTGACCTCTGCCTCGCAGCCGCCCGCCGGCAGCTCGCCGATGTTGAAGTCTCATGGAAATCCGGCCCCACGGTCTGTATCGTCCACGCGGCGGCCAACTACCCAGGAAGACCGCTGGTTGGCCAGCGCATCGAGGGTATTCGCGAGGCGGAGAGCGAGGGAGCGATTGTATTTCACGCCGGTACCGGTGTGTCTGGTAGCGACATCGTTAGTACGGGTGGCCGAGTGCTAGGAGTTACGGCCAGCGGTGAAAGCCTCCCCCAAGCCATCGAGGCCGCCTATCGCGCCAGCGCTCACATTCATTTCGAGGGGATGCAAAGAAGATCTGATATCGGTACAAAAGGCCTGAAACGCTGGTAATGTGGCGAGGAACCGTTTGCATGCACGCGGAACCGCTACCGATGCAGCCGAATCAAGCTAAAATGAGCTTGTCGCACGCGTGGGCACGTAGCTCAGTAGGATAGAGCGTCCGCCTCCTAAGCGGAAGGTCGCTGGTTCGACTCCAGCCGTGCCTACCAGACTCCCCCGGTCGATTTTCTTTACTTTTCATTGATCTTTCCTAATCTTTTACCTAAAGTACTAGAAATGACCCGTCCTGCCCGTCTTCTCTCCGGCGCACTCCTGTTCGGCCTGCTCGCCTCAACGGCGACGGCGCTTCTGTTGGATTATGGGAACGGCGGATCGCTCCCGCTTCTCTTGTCAAGTGGCCCAGCACCAGACGTTCCCTCACCTGTCGTGGATGAGACGCCCATCCGGGAAGAACTTCCCATTCTTCGGGGAGACACGGTGCAGACGATTCTGAGCCGCGCGGAGCTCGAACCTGCGATTGAAGGCCCACTCGCACGGGCCGTGATCGAGGCTGTCGATGTTCGGAAGTTGCGCGCCGGCGATTCCCTCCTGCTCACGAGAACCGCGTTGCTTGAGCCGAGAAGACTCGAGTATCAGGTCGACAACGATCATGTGCTTCGGGTGGAGATTCCCGAATCGCAAGAGCAGATTGAATCCCTAACCGCCATTGTGAACAAGATTCCCAGCACGGTCGCTACCGTGCCCATCTGCGCAACGCTTGAAGACTCGCTCTTTGAGAGCATCGATTCCGCTGGTGAGAGCCCGGAACTGGCCATTCGCATGGCGGAACTGTTCGCGTGGGACCTCGATTTCTATACCGACCCGCAGAACGGGGATACCTTCTGCCTGTTGGTCGAGAAAAGAAGCTACGAGAATCGCCAGGCGCCCAGCTATGGAAAGATCGAAGCAGCGATCTATAACAACAACGGCAAAATCCACGATGCATTTCTCTTTGCGGACCGGGACGGCAGACCGGTTTACTACTCAAGCGATGGCAAGAGCACCCAAGGCGCCTTTCTGCGATCTCCGCTGAAATTCGCCGCTCGGATCAGTTCCGGATTCTCGCGAAACAGGCTGCATCCGGTATTGAAGACGCGCCGTCCCCACCTGGGCATCGACTACGCAGCTCCCACCGGGACACCCGTTCAGGCCATCGCGGCGGGTACCGTCACCTTTTCCGGCCGATCCGGCGGCGCTGGGAATCTCGTCAAACTCCAGCACGCGAACGGTTTCGAATCCTATTACATGCACCTCTCCCGCAGACAGGTGAAGGCCGGCCAGAAGATCCAGCAAGGCCAGCAGATTGGCCACGTCGGCGCTACGGGCCTGGTGACAGGGCCGCACCTCGATTTCCGGATTCGGAAGAACGGCAAATTTCTCGACTTTGAACGCCTTGATCTTCCCCGTCAAACGGTGCTGCCCGCCTCAAGGATGGCTGCATTCCGGACCCGGAGGAAGGATCTGCTTGCGAAGATCAGAGACGGGCATTCGAGGGAAGGCGATTCCATTGTGGCGAAAGCAATCGCACAAATGAGGGCGAGCGCGAACGCGGCAAACTAGCGGGCGATGGGAGAAGCGACGGCAAGACCGACCTTGCGGTCTTGCCGTGGCCGGTGGCTCACTGCGAACCGGAACAGGAAATTCCGATCACGATGGCGTTAGCCGGGATTACCCCAAGTTTGGTCTGGTTCCACATCCCACCTCACACGAATCCTTTCGCAAGACAAGCACAGTGTGCGGAGCCGCGACCGCCCATCCGCCATCACTTTGAGTTCCTCTCAATCGCTGGTATTGTGTATACCAATTTCATTCAGGAAGATCACCTTGCATTCGAAGGAATTCCATGATGGACGAATTGGATACAAAAGCGCTTTCATTGCTTCATCAGAATGGGCGAATCAGTTGGGCGGAGTTGGCTCAGCATCTCCATCTCTCAGCTCCCGCCGCCGCCGAGAGGGTACGAAAGCTGGAAGAACGCGGAATCATTCGTGGATACGGCGCCTTGCTGGACCCGGCATCGTTCGGCCTCGGGCTCACCGCTTTTGTCGCTGTCACGCTGAACAAGTGCAAGCATCGGAAACCTTTCCTCAGAGCCATTAAGAAGCTCCCGGAAGTTCTCGAATGCCATCGCGTCACCGGAGAAGACGACTATCTTCTAAAAGTGCTGGTTCGGGATACCACGCATCTCGATCAACTCCTTGGAGAATCCCTGCGCGCGATTGAGGGCGTGCAGCGGACCAAGACGACCGTCGTCCTCGCCACGCTAAAGGAAACCACGTTCAGCCATTCCCACCGGTTACCCGCGCCATCCGAGTAGCACAGCCATCGGCCTGCGATGCCTCGCTTCGCTCGATTTGTCATTCCGGCTCCCTATATTGGGGCGGAGGAATTCGCATGTATTCAGCGAGGAATCGTTCCCGGGCCGAACAACCAGCCCTCATTTCAGTGCGCCGATCCGAGCTCACAACATTCAATGTATGCAGTAGCTTAGAGGCAGGAGGAGCATACTGCGCCAGCCGGCCCAAGATGGAGAGGGAAGACGCGATCCCAGCGGCGGAACAGGATAAATCCACGATTTTCGCGGGGGTTGGCGCCCCCCAGTCACACGAGTTTGAAAGAAAATCGCTTCGACTCAATCCCGAGCAGTATTTGCCCCAGCGCCATCGGAAGGACCTCATCGTGCTTCACTTCACGGCGGGCAGGTCCTGCGAAAGTGCGTACCGCAGTTGGGCCGGCAATCCAGATCGTGTTGCAACGGCTTTCGGAGTCGATCCCGACGGCGCCATCGTGGAATTCTTTCCCGCGGAATGCTGGGCCTACCACCTGGGAATCAAAGGGACCCACCGGCACGATCAGCGATCGATCGGGATTGAGATCGCGAACGCCGGTCCCCTAAAGCTTGCGCCTGCGGACTCCAGGCAACTGAACTGGTGGCCCGGCAACTGGGGTGCTCGATACTGTTCGTTGGAGGAAACTGATCGCTACCACCGCACCTCTTTCCGTGGAATCGACTACTTCGCCTGCATGCCGGACATGCAGCAACGAGCCGTCGGCGTTCTGGTGAACAGATTGTGCGATCAATTCGAGATTCCCAAGATTGCCTCAAAGGCGGCGAGGAGGGGTGAATTCGATTCACAGGCATTTGAGGGCTATTCCGGAGTAGCCACGCACAGCAACTTCCGGCGTGACAAGTGGGATGTCGGGCCGGCCTTCGACTGGGATCAACTCGACTTCTAGCAGTGTCCTGCGCGAATAAGGGGCAGCGCTACCGGGCCACCGCTTCCGCTTCGGTGGGCTGCTCCGCCCCGCTCCGGGAGGGCTCTTTGAAGATGTCCGTCTGGAAGATACGCTGCCCGTTCCGGTCGAACATCTCAACGAGGATTCGGGATGCGTCGATCTCCAGTGTCGTGAAACCGTAGATTGTGCGTGCGAACAGCGCCCGCGGATCGGGATGCAGTTGGCGCAGGCGGCCACCCCCGCCTCCGGAAACGATCAGGTGTGTGCCGTCGACGGGTTTCAGATACTGCAAATCATGGTCATGCCCAGCCACGTAAAGCGCAACCCTTCCCCGAATGACCGGCAATAGCTCCCGCTCCATCTCTTTGTTGTCGCCGTGAGTCCCCGCGGAAAAGATCGGGTGATGTCCATAGACAATCTTCCAACGGGCATTGCTCGCACTCAAGATCCGGTCGAGCCATGCATACTGTTCGGTTCGAGGATCTGTGGTATCGATTGCCACGAGATCCACCAGAGCGCTCCGCAGAACGTACTGCCGCGCGGGAAACCGCCAACTATCGCTCGGGGACTTGTAATCCAACTGAGCCTGCACGTCGCCGTAGTAGTCGTGGTTTCCCAGAGTCGGGTAGAAAGGAATCCCGAGGACGCCGTACGGTTTCTCCCACCGCGCCTCCCACTTCCGATCTGCGACGCTGGATACGCCGTGCTCGTAGAAGTTGTCTCCTACCGTGATCCCAAACGAGAATGGCCTCGCCTTATGCAGGGCCGCAATCGCATTCGCCACGTCACGCTGGGCTTGATTCCCCATGCCGAAGTCTCCGATCACCAGGACGCGCACGCTCTGCCCTGCTTTCGCCAAGGTCACTTCCTTCGGGTCAAACGGCAGTGATCGGTTTGCCTGTGAGATTCGGCCGATGCAGCCGGTGAGCCCGATCAGCAGGCAGGCTGTCAGACAAATCACCACAGTCAGCCGCCAGATGCTTCGGCCTCGCTGCGGTAATCGAAGCGAGCGGATCCAATGTCTGAGCATGTCGTGCATTCCTCACTCCAAGTGTCGTTCAAAATCGATAACAAATCAGATCATGTTCGCGGATGGCGAACTAGAATATCAGCACCGGTTATCGCGCATTTTCGCTCTAGCCGAGAAATGGTTCCGGCGATACACTGGATCAACTCCCCTTTTGATCTTCTCCCCCCAGGAGAGACCATGCAGCCGATTTGCCTTCTGTTGCCCGTCGGATCGGACGTTGCTGCCAGGCTTTGGTCCGTCCTTGAGCTTGGGATTCAGCCCTCCCCGCTCGGGAAGGTCTCGAGTTCACGCGCGAATCTCATTGGCCATCCACCCGCCGTCCGCACCACAACTCCATCCGGCACGCCAGACCATGTGCATATTCTGGCTGCGGTGTTTCGTGCGTACCTCATGGGGTTTCTTCCCGGTCGTGGCGGCTTGTGGATGGATCGTCGCGAACTCGCGGATCTGCTTCGCCTTCTCGAATGCGGACTCGCTCGCCTTGAACTGCGGAATCCTCATTCTGAGAGTGTCCCGCTCACTCTTGAATCGGTGTCCAAGTTCCTGGCCGGCATCCGCACCCAACTAGGAACCCCCCGCAAACCCGCTCAACGGCAGTCCGCGTTTCGTGCTCGTGTCGCCGTAGCCGTGGAAAGCTGAGCCTGTTCGCGAGGAATCTTAGATCTCCTTCTCAACGAAGCAGCGTGCCTGCGATAGACGCAGCGCGAGTCGAAACCATCGTCCGCGCCCGGTGCATCTTATGATCGAATACAAATTGGGAGGAATTGTCCGCATGCACCTTAGAACATTTGCCGCCTTCGGCCTTGGCGCCGCGCTGCTTTGTCTTTGCATCACCGCGCCCGGCCAGACTGTGGAGAGCACTTCCGGCGGCACCCGCATCACCGCTTCCGGGGAGGCCACGGTATCGGTAAAGCCGGACGAGGCGCTGATGAGCATTGGCGTTACCACCCAGGCTCCTACCTCCCAAGAGGCGGGCACGAAGAACGCGCAAGAAACAGAGAAACTGCTCACCGCTCTTACCACGGCACTCGGCAAGGGCGGGGACTTCAAGACCAGCGGCTACTGGATTAACCCGCAGTACGGGAATCCGACCAAGGAAGGTGGTAATCGCATCACCAGCTTTGTCGCACGAAACAGCGTTGAAGTACGAATTCAGGATCTCGCCATTGTAAGCAACGTCATCGATGCCGCCATCAAGGCCGGTTCCAACAATATCGGCGCGCTTCGCTTTACGCTGAGAGACGAACAAGCGAGCAAGACCAAGGCCCTGATCGAAGCCACGGGACAAGCACGGGAGAAAGCCGCAGCCATGGCGAAAGCGCTTGGCCTTCGCGTCACCCGCGTCGTTTCGGTATCCGATAGCTCAGGTCCGATCGCCAGGCCCTATGTGATGGAGTCGCGGATGGCGATGGCCGACAGCGCGTCCGCTCGCACACCGGTTGAAACCGGCGCCATCGATATCAACGCGAGTGTAACGGTCGTGGTCGAGGCGCGCTAAGCCATTTCGCATTGCGGCGACGGGAGCGCACCGGCATTCTTCACGGGAGCAAGGGATCCAGCGAGACCCTTGCTCCCGTGAGTCCGTGCCGCGGGTCCACCTCTCCGGTAATCACAACAGCCCTGGACGCCATGCGTAGATGCTCTCCGCGGAGAGTTTTCGCTATAGTATCTGCGGATTAACAGACCTGATTCTCTGATCCGACATGTATCATATAGGTAGAGGCAGAAACTGTATGACAAACAAGGATTGGATCGCTGCGAATGCTGGCTATGCCCAGGAACTGGTTCGTTCCGCCTGGAACGGCGCCTCCTCGGCTTGGCAAACGAGCCTCGAGAGCGAGCGGGTTCCACTCCATTCCGGCCGCGACGGTGGCGCTCTCTTGGCGACAGCGGCGCTGGGGTTGGCGACGGGAGCGATGTCCGGGCTTGCGAGCGCAAAGCGGAAGCGCGGCCGCAATGCGATTCTTGGCGGCGTGATCGGCGGAACCATCGCGATTGCGGGCGCAGCCGCATGGGGCATGCGCACGGTCGCGGGACGAATGGCCCGAGGCGCCGCCCGTAACGTGGAAGACCGGCGAAATCTTCGGTGGCTGGAGCGAAACCCAATCAACTACGCATAGGCACGGCCCAAACATTTACAATGGCCAGCAAGCATGAATGAACAAGTAACGGTTGCCGCGATCGCAGCAGCCGCGCAATCGGGCAAGGTGGAAGAGAACCTGGCCGTTCTGGGCGCCGCCGCTAAAAAGGCCGCCGCCGCGGGGGCGGAACTGGTGCTCTTTCCGGAACTGAGCGCTACGGGATTCATCCCGAACCATCCCACGCAAGACCACACCGGGTGGCTACGCAATGTACTGCGGCAAGCGTGGGAAACGGCCCAACCGCTGGATGGACCCGCCGTGCGCGGTCTCATCGAGATCGCCACCTCCGCAGGCGTCTTTCTTTCCGCTGGTCTGCTCGAAAACGCCGGCAACATCCTTCACAACACGCACGTTCTGGTTGGCGAAGGAAAGCTCTGGGGTTGCTGGCGCAAGATGCACGTCCCCATATTTGAAATGCCGGTCTATAGCGGGGGAGAAGCCGTAAGAGTGATCGAGACACCGCTCGGCCGCATTGGAGCGAACGTCTGTTTCGACGTCTTCCTTCCGGAATCCACGCGTCTGCTGGGCGTGGAGAATGCCGAACTCGTGCTGTTCCCGTTCGCGGCGGACCCACCTCCGCTCACGCCCGATGGTTGGTTCCGCTGGGCGCAATTGCCCCTCCAGGCACGCTGCGCGGAAAACGCTGTCTTTGGGATCGCATGCAACTATAACGGCCATGTGGAGTTCGCCGGCGTCGGCCAGCGCTTCGCCGGGGGAGCGGTGATCATCGGCCCGGATGGCTCCCCGTGCTCTCCAATCGAGGAAGAGATGGCAATCCGGACGTTGCGGCGCGAGTCTCTCCTGGAAGCGCGCTCCCGCTTCGAATACACATACCGATTCCGCCGTCCGGAACTCTACGCCTCGCTCGCGCGCTAACACAGAGACCGTGGAACTTGAATGCGCTGCTCCGATTGTGGACCATGGGCTCAGCGATTCAAGCCTGGATGTCACTTTGCGCTTCCGGGTTGGTACAATGGCTCGCGGCGGCATCATGTTTCATTTTTTGCGTCTTTCTGCACTAGTTGTTTCACTTTTTCTTCCGTGTGTAGCTCTCGATCTGCGGGATGCCGCCGTTCTGGTTCCGGATGGGTTTTCCGGTCCGGAGCGGAAAGCCGTTGACTTGCTCGTGGAGGAGGTGGCCGCGCGCACCCTCGTCCGCTGGCCCATCGTCACGAGCGCTCCGGGAGGGAAACATTGCATCGAGGTTGATCGCGCAAGCAATCGAAGTCTCCCCGCCGAGGGCTATTCCATCGCGATCGGCGCTACAACGGGCGGCGGTTGCGCCGTGCGGGTGACGGGCAATGATTCACGGGGTGTTTTGTTTGGAATTGGGCGCCTTCTGCGGGAACTGGAGATGCGGCGCGGCTCCGTGAACGTGCGAGACCAGTGGAAACTGAGTTCCGCGCCGAAACTCCCCGTCCGCGGGCATCAGCTCGGCTTCCGCAATACGAACAACACCTACGATTTGTGGACTGTTGCGGATTACGAAAAATACATCCGCGAGATGGCCGTCTTCGGGGCCAACACCATCGAAGTCACGGGCGGCGGGGAAGAGCCCGATAACGGGCTGTTTCCCATTCCTCCGCTCCGCATGCATCAGGAGCTTTCGCGGCTTGCCCAGGAATATGGTCTTGATTTTTCCATCTGGCTGCCGGCGGATGCCAAAACTTACGAAGACCCTGCGACTGTGGAGCGGGAACTGCGCCGCTGGGATGCGGTGTTCGCCGCTCTGCCGAAGATCGATGCGGTGTTTGTTCCGGGTGGAGACCCCGGGCACACCGAGCCGCGCATCCTCATGCCCTTTCTCGCCAAAGCGACGACGGTCCTCAAGAAACACCATCCGAACGCGGGCATGTGGGTCTCGCCCCAAGGGATGGACGATGACTGGCTGGCGCAGTTTTATGCGGTGTTGCGCGAGAAGCCGCAGTGGCTCGCCGGCGTGGTCCACGGGCCGTGGGTCCGGCCTTCCATGAAAGAATTCCGCGCGGCCGTGCCCTCTTCCATTCCAATTCGCCTTTACCCGGATATCACCCATACGCTCCGCTGCCAGTTTCCGCTGGTCAACTGGGATCCCGCGTTCGCGATTACCTATAGTCGAGAACCTATCAACCCGATGCCGCTCTGGGAAACGAAGCTCTTCCATGGATATTATCCGGGCAGCATTGGGTTCGTCAGCTATTCGGACGGCGCTCACGATGACTTCAATAAGGTATTGTGGACCGTTCTCGCGTGGGATCCGGAGACAGACCCTGTCCAGATCGCGCGCGAGTACGGCCGGTTCTTCACCGGACTGGACACAATCGCCGACGGCCTCCTGGCGCTGGAGCGCAACTGGACGGGGCCACTCGCTACAAACGCGAACGTGCGCCAGACGATGGAGCAGTTCGCCGCCATGGAAGAGGCTGCGCCCGTTCCCTTGCGGAGAAACTGGCGTTTTCAGCAATTGCTTTACCGCGCTTACTACGACGCGTACGTGCAGCGCCGCCTGCTTTACGAAACGGAACTTGAAGCAGAGGCGCGCCGCCTGCTTGCCGAAGCGCCGCGGATGGGGGCTCTCGCGGCCATGGATTCCGCGGAACAGATCTTGTTGAAAGCCGTCGCTGCGCCAACTGCCACAGAGTTGCGTTCCCGCATTGTCGCGCTGGGAGAGTCTCTCTTCCAAAGCCTCGGGGCGCAATTGAGCGTGAAACGCCACGGAGGCTCCGGTTGGGAAAGAGGCGTAACATTGGACAACTTGGACAACCCTCTGAACAACCGGGGGTGGATGTTCTCCCGCTTTGCCGAAGCCCGCAAGCTCGCGGACGAAAAAGAACGCCTTGCCGTGATTCACGACCTTCTGCATTGGCAGGATCCCGGCCCGGGAGGATTCTACGACGATCTCGGGAATCCTTCGCAACAGCCGCACCTCATCCTTGATGAGGAACCGGGGCAACAAGGCTTCGCCGAACGACTGGAAGGCCCGCTCTCCTGGGTGAGCCATGCGAATTCCTGGCGAGGCCGGCCGATCCGTCTCGAATACAAAGGGCTCGACCCGGCTGCCCAGTACAAGGTGCGGGTCGTTTATGGCGGAGAGAACGCGGTTCCCGAGCAGGGCATCCGGCTGATAGCGAACGATTCCATCGTGGTTCACCCCTATCGCAAGAAGCCGCTCCCGGTCCAGCGCCAGGAGTTCGATATTCCCCAGGAAGCAACGCGAAGCGGCACGCTGCTCCTCACCTGGGATCGCGAGCAACCCCCAAGCGGCCGCCTTCGTGGAGCGCAAGTCTCCGAGGTATGGCTCATCCGGAAATAGATCGGCCGCTCCGGTGAAGCCGCCCTCCCGTGCGCCGCCTTCTCCGGAGCTTCGTGGGCGGCCGTTCTAACGATATGATGACCCAATGCAACGCGCAGCCCTTTTCTCGCTTCTGGCCCTGCCGGTGATGCTCCTCCTGGCCGGAAGCCGGCCTCCAGACATCCCTTTTCAGCGGCATCTTCTCGATTACGGCGCAGCGGAGACGGCTGCGGCCGCGGATATCAACCGGGACGGCAAAGCCGATATTCTAAGCGGCGAGTATTGGTACGAAGCTCCCGCATGGAAGCCTCACCGCTACCGGGAACTGCATTTTCAGAGCAACTACGTCGATGCCTTTAGCGATTTGCCGATGGATGTGGATGGCGACGGCTGGGTGGATGTGATCACGGCCACCTGGTTCTCGAAGAAGATCAGTTGGTACCGCAACCCCGGCGCGGCGGGCGGCCAATGGAGGGAATCGAACATCGTGTCGGGCCACAACACGGAGTTCGCCTTCCTGGTGGATATGGACAACGACGGAAAGGCAAGCGAGTTGCTGCCGCAGTTCGGCAATCAGAACGCGCCGACAGCCTGGTTTGAGAACAAGGGCGGCCAATGGCTTGAGCATCGCGTCAGCGCGAAGAACTTCGGCCATGGCATCGGCGCGGGGGATGTGAACGGGGACGGCCGCACGGATGTCCTCACTGCGAAGGGGTGGTTGGAGGCTCCGGCGGACCCTCGATCGGGAAACTGGATGGAACATGCCGACTGGAACTTCGCGGAGCATCTCAGCTTTATGCATGTACTCGATGTGAACGAAGACGGCAAACCGGATATCGTCTTCGGGAATGCCCACGACTATGGCCTCTTCTGGCTTGAGAAGAGGAACGACGGTAGTTGGGCCAAGCGGGAGATTGACCGCGCTTGGAGCCAGGCGCATGAAGTGGTGCTGATCGATCTGAACGGCGATGGAAAGAAGGACGTCCTCACCGGCAAGCGCTTCCTTGCGCACGATCACGATCCGGGCGCGCAGGACCCGAACGGCATTTTCTGGTATGAACGGACGCCTTCGCCCGATGGCCGCGGCGTGGCCTGGGTGCGGCACGTGATCGATTTCGGTGGGCGCGCTGGCGGAGGAATGCAGATGCCGGTGGCGGATCTCGACGGCGACGGAGATCTCGATTTTGTCGCGCCGGGCAAAGGCGGTCTGTTCCTGTTCGAGAATCTCACGAAAGGTGGCACAGCGAAGCCATGAAGTTCGGTATCAATACCCTCTTGTGGACTGCCGCCTTCGGCGTGGAGCATCTCGATCTGCTTCCGCGCATTCGCGAATGGGGCTACGACGGCGTTGAGATCGCGCGTTTTTCCTTCGACGGCTTTCCGGCGGCGAAGATCCGCGCCGCGCTCGAGCGGGAAGGGTTGGAATGCACATTCTGCTCGGCGCTTACGGGTGAGCTAAGCCTCATCTCGGAAGACGCCGCCGTGCGCAAAGCCGCGTTCGGCTTCCTGGTGGACGGCATTCGCGTGGCGGCGGAACTTGGATCGCCGGTCTTCCTGGGGCCGTTCTGTTCGCCTGTTGGAAAACACAGCGGACGCCGCCCAAACGAGGAAGAGTGGAAGCGCGCGGTGGAAGGCTTCGCATCCCTGGGGAGTGAACTTGATGCATGCCGGGTGAAGTTGGCTCACGAGCCCCTGAACCGGTTCGAAACCTACTTCACCACCACCGCCGCCGACGCGCTTCGCTTGTGCGAGGAGGCAGGACCTCCGAAACTGGGTGTGCTCTTTGATACCTTCCACGCGAACATTGAGGAGAAGGACTCCGCGGCGGCGATCCTCGCCTGTGGCGAGCGGCTGCATCATGTGCATACCTGTGAGAGTGATCGGGGAGTTCCGGGGACGGGGCAGGTTCATTGGCAGGAGATTCTGCCCGCTATCCAGCGTTCTGGCTACGATGGCTGGCTGGTGATCGAGAGCTTCGGTTCGCGCATTGAGGAAATTGCTGCCGCAGCCTGTATTTGGCGGGATGTAGCTCCCTCGGCGGACGCCATCGCGCGTGAAGGCTTGGCGTACCTTCGAAAGCATCTCGCTTCCTGAACCACGCGCGTGGGTGTGAAAACCATTGCACACTGGGTTTATGATTCGTCGATTGCTGGTGACAACGTTCTTTCTGATCGGTCTAACGCAGCATCTGCCCGCGGAGCAGGCCATGCTGGCCAGCGGAGCGTGGCTTGAGGCGCGCCTTGGGAGTGCGAATCTCGTCATCCTCCACGTGGGTACGCGCGCAGATTACGAAGAAGGCCACATTCCAGGCGCTAGCCTGCTCCGCCTGGAAGACATCACCGTCACCGGTCCGGGCGGTTTGCGAATGGAACTGCCACGCGTTGATGCCCTCCGGGATGCGTTTGGCGCTCTGGGTGTGACGGACGAGGCGACGGTGGTGGTCTACCACGTCGGCCGAGCCGTGCAAACCGCCACTCGGGCTTGGTTTACACTCGACTATCTGGGCCTGAACGGCCGCATCGCTCTGCTCGACGGGGGCCTGACATTATGGAAGAAAGAGGGCCGGCCGTTGTCGACGCAGGCCGCGCCTCCTGCTACAAGCAGCTTCTCCCCTCGCTCCGCACCCGCGAAAGTGGTGAGCGCGGAATGGATTCGAATGCATCTGGGGGATAGCGGCGTGATGATCATCGATGCTCGCGCACCCGAGTTCTATTCCGGGGAAGATCGAGGCGCGATGTCCCGTGGTGGGCACATACCGGGTGCGCTCAGTGCTCCCCTCAGCAGCTTCCTTGATGAAGAAGGCCGGCTGAAATCAAGGGAGGAACTGAAGCAGTTGCTGCGGGTGGGGGCACATCACCCGGAACCGGTCCGCGTCACCTACTGCCACTCGGGAGTCCAGGCGACCGTGCCGTATTTCGCGGGCCGCTATCTTGGACTCGACATGCGGCTCTATGATGGATCGTTTCAGGATTGGAGCCGACGCGCTGAGTATCCGGTGGAGCAGGGATCCGCCAAGGAGCACTAAGCTTGGTCGTTTCGCTTCAACTTCAGGCCAGACCGGCGCTAGTCGAGTGATCGAAAGAACTTCGATCCGCATTCCAGGCATCGATGGGGATAGTTCTTACTCAGTTGCGTGAGGGCGCGTTCGATCCAGTTCCGTCGCATCCGGCGGACATGCACGCTGGAACAGCAGGGGCAGCGCTGCAGAGGCACATACGCCGGAATGGAGCGCGACGCGTTCGCAGCCATTGCCTGTTGATCGAAAGGTGCATGAGTCATCGCGGAACTTCTCCATTCCCCGCCCGGGTGCGGAACAAATCGAGAGCCTCTGACACAAATGTAACAAGGCTAATTTGAGCGGATTGGCCTTCACGAAGTGAATTTTCCCTCGTAAACCTGCGGTTCTATACATTCGGATAACCTCTCGTTACATGCGTGAACAAGAGCCCCTAGTTCATAAGGAAATGAATAGAACTGATGTGGGAATTGGCTTCGAGGCACAATTGTGTGAATGAGAACGCCATGGCCATGGCCGTGGCCGTGAGAGAACGGGGAGCGCCGAGAGATGCGGAGTCCGATAGGATATCCACGAGGAGTGAGAAACGAAATGCGAAGGATAGCGATATGGATGTTGGCGGGATTCTGGCTCATGACGGCAGCCGCGCAGGAGCGGCAACGCCCGGGCCTATTCTTCCGGGAAGACTGGGTGGAATCCCCCGCGCAATTACCGGTGACGCAGGCGCATGTAGCCAATCCGGATCTCGTGCTTTCACTCCATGGTCCCGGCAGGGACGGCATCAAGAAGAGCAACCACGAGAAACCATACGACGATCCCTTCTACATTTGGAACGGCGATGCGAAAGCCAATTGGGCGGTCAGTTTACGTCACCGGCGAGCGCAGGTGGATTTGAGCCATCAAGCGAGGATTGTCTGGAGGAGTAAGCAGCAGGGCCTGCACTGGCTGCGGATCGTGCTGAAACTCGGTGACGGAACGTGGGTCGTGAGCGAAGCTGCCGACGGTCCATCGAGCGATTGGCGCATCAAGGAGTTCGTGCTCGCCGATACCCGGTGGTTCCGCCTGAACATCGATGAAGTGATTGTTGGAATGCCCGTGGCGAAGCCAGACCTCAGCCGCGTGGAGGAGGTGGGGTTTACAGACTTAATGCGTGGCGGCGCCACACCGTCCTCGTCGCGTCTCGATTGGATTGAGGTCTACGGATTCCCGGTTGAGAGAATGGCCGCCCGGTAGAATCCGCTCCTTTGTTCAGAGATGGACGATATGGCCTTCCCGCATGGTTGGGTTACGATAAGGGTGACGCGGTTCGTGGCTTGCCGCAGCGTCCTGAGCGCGTTGGTGCGCTGGATCGGGGAAACGGCATTGCAACGCCGTTCGTCCGCTCTGGTGGCGGCCACTTGCCCGATACCGGTTCCATCGTCCATGCGATTCATCACCACGTTCGTTTCTCTGGCTGGAATACTCCTACTCTCCACGCTGACCGTAAATGCGCAGAAGCCGGGATTCGAGTATTCGCTGGCGCCCTCCTTGCAAGTGGGTGCATTCGAACTTCGCAAGACAAGAGATCTGCGTACATCCCGCTGGCATGTGGAGATCCTGCGCGGCGGAAGCGTTCTATTCCGCAGTTCGAATGGAGCGAAGACCGCGGATGACTTGCTGTTCGCATCGTTTCCGCTGCTTGGCGGCGATCAAAAGCAGATTGTTATTGAAGAGTACACGGGTGATGTCTTTTGCTGCACGTACAACTATGTGCTGAGGGCCGGAGATTCCCTGGACGTTCTCTATTCGAGCACCCAGTATCCGGTGGGGTTTGGACTGGTTCCGGAGGATTTCAACGGCGACGGCGTTTACGAACTCGTTACGACGCTCACTCGCTTTGACAATTTCCTCAATCTGCCGCATGACGTGTCGCCAGCCACCCGGGTCGTGTTTCGCTTTGACGCGAAGGCCGGCCGCTACGCTGTGGGCAACCGGGAGTTCGCCGGCGTGATCCTCGAGGACGTGGAGAAAGATAAAGAAACAGTGGAAGAGTTGCGCGCGCAGCGAAAGGCCGGCGCCGTGCCCAAAGGCGCCTGGCAAAGCCAGTACACCGGCGCGGTTTTGAACGTGGCGCTCGCGTACATCTACGCCGGGCGTCAACAGGATGGGTGGATCTATCTGTTAGGAAAGTATGACCTGGACGATCGCGAAGTCGTGATCGCTAACCTCCGTTACTATTTGATGCGTTGTCCGATATTTCGCAGTATCTACGGCGACCTGAACCCGGTGCGCCGGACGGGCGTGAGATCGAACGAATAGTGTCCTTTCCCATCCCTGGATCGCCTCTGCCGGGGAGCCTTCCGCATGCCATCCGGCAGGTCCGCTCGCACGCTACAGGATTGGGGCCAATACGCCGATCCTCTGTTATGATGAGGTCACAATGAGCATGCTTTCACAGCGTCTGCAACTGAAAGTCGCTCAGAAGCAGATCCTTACACCCAGCCTGGTGCAGATGGTGACGCTTCTCCAACTGAACAAGCTGGAGTTGCGCGAAATGATCAGCCAGGAACTCTCCGAGAATCCGATTCTCGAAGAAGGTCTGGCCACGGAGGAAGACGAACTCACTTCCCAGGAGATCCAGAGCCTCCTCGAAAAGGAGCGGGTAGCCGAGCCTGCGGACCAGAGCTTGCTCGATGCGCTTCATGGCGCGGAAGCGGCGGATGCGGAGGATTCGGTGCGGACTTCGGCGGGCAGTGATTCCGCCGATACCCGCACACCCGGTGAAGAAGCGGAGCCTTCGAGGGACACCGATCCGTTCGAGGAAATCGATTTCGGCGAGTTTTTCAACGACTACCTCGATCCTGGATATCGCACCTCCGCTCCCGAACAGGCGGAAGGCCCCACATTTGAGACTTTTCTTTCGAATCCCGTGAGCCTGGGGGATCACCTGCGGGCACAACTGAGCATTGAGGTGTTGAACGACGCGCTGAGGGCGGCCGCGGAAGCGGTGATCGGCAATCTCGACGACAACGGCTATCTCGGCTCAAGCGTGGAGGAATTGGCCGAGAGTGAGGCGATCCCGATCCCCGTGATGGAAGAGGGGTTGCGCGTGGTGCAACTGCTCGACCCTTCCGGCGTGGCCGCCAGGGACCTGCGGGAGTGCCTCCTCCTGCAGTTGGCAGACCTAGCGGAGGAGGATAGTATCGCTTGGCGCATGGTGGAGGAGCACATTGAGTGGCTCGACGGGCGTCATTCGAAGGAACTCTGCCGGGCATTGGATGCCGCTCCGGAACAGATCGGCGCCGCCCTCGAACTCATTCGAACCCTCGACCCGATGCCGGGCGCCCGCTATTGCTCCTCCGGAGTACAGCCGGTGGAGCCGGAGATCTTCATCTTCAAGGACGGAGACCAGTGGGTGATCCAGACAATGGATGAAGGGGTTCCCCAGCTCCGTTTGAATCGCAGCTACCGCTATCTGCTGGAGCGAAGCGACGCCACGGACAAGAACGTCCGCAACTACGTGAAGGAGCGTTACGCGTCCGCGCTCCAGTTGATCAAGAACATCGAGCAGCGAAAACAGACCATCCTCAAGGTTTGCCAGTCGATCGTCGAACGTCAGGGAGAGTTCTTCGAACTGGGGGCGGATTATCTGCGCCCGATGATGATCAAGGAGATCGCGGAAGAGATTGGAGTACACCCCTCGACGGTGAGCCGCGCGGTCGCCAACAAGTACGCGCACACTCCTCAGGGCACCCTGGAACTCCGCTTCTTCTTTACGGAGGCCGTTCAGGGCCCGGCGGGGAACACAACCTCGCTGCTGGCGGTCAAACGGATGGTGAAACGCATCATTGACGAAGAAGACACGGCAAAGCCGCTCACCGACGAGCAGATCATGGAACGTTTGCATGAGGAAGGGATCGAGGTTACGCGGCGCACGGTCGCCAAGTACCGGGAAGATCTCCGGATCCCATCCACGCATCACCGGCGGATACGCAAGTAGAGCCGGTCCACTCTTGGAGGAATCATGAAAATCGTATACTCCGGCAAAACCGAGTTCCTCACGGAACCACAGAAAAAAAAGGTGGACACGCGATTGTCGAAGTTCGCCAAGTTTCTTGACATGAAGAAGGGGGAACGCGAAGCGCACCTCGCCTTGAAAGTGGAAAAGCGGGCGCATCGCGCCGATCTCAGCGTGCTTTACAAAGGCGACGTGCTGGTGACTTCCGGCGATGGCGCGGATATGGCCACCGCCGTGGCGGCGGCCATTGAAAAGCTGGACCGGCAACTGACCAGGTCGCGGGAGAAGAAGCACGATTCCAGAACCCGCGTCGCGGCCCGGGACGACAAGCGCGGCAAGGCGACCATCGCCCCGGACCGAATGACGCCCTCTTTCCAGGAGATGGAGAAGGAAGTCGTGCTGCAGGTGCCCAACAGCTCTGGCGCCGTGGTCCATCGCGTCAACGGCGTATCCAGGCGGAAACCCCTCACGGTGGACGAAGCCGTCCTTGCGTTCAAGAAGAACCAGCGATTCCTGGTTTTTCGGGATTCCGATACGAATGGCACCTCGATTCTGGTGCGCAGAGACAATGGCGAGTTTGATTTAATTGAGACGAATTCGTAGTCATTCGCTCTCTTCCTGGTGGGGCGGCAACCGGTGCAGGTTGCCGCCCTTGCTCTTTATACCGCTGCATCGCGCTACGATGAGGGTTTCCATGCCATGAGTGACTCCCACCCCTCCGCGCTGCCCCTCCCGCAACTGGTGATCATCACAGGGCTGAGTGGATCCGGCAAAGGCACCGTCCTCCGCAGCCTGGAGGATGCCGGTTACTACGCCGTTGATAACCTGCCTGTGGAATTGCTGCTGATCTTCAGCCAGTTGATTAAGGAGAATCCGGGCATTGAGAACGCCGCGATCGTCGTGGATATCCGGGAAGAAGCGGGTCTGGCGAAGCTGCCAGATCTATACCTGCAGATCCGGGAGCAATTACGAACCGCGCTCGTATTCCTGGATGCCTCCACGGAAACCCTGCTGCGCCGCTATAGTGAAACCCGCCGGCCTCACCCGCTGAGCGGCTTCTCCAAGCTCGAAGACAGTATCGACGCCGAACGGGTGCATTTGGCGCCCATTCGGGAGCTGGCCGATACTGTTATCGACACGTCAAAGTTCAATGTCCACGAGCTGCGCGACTACGTCCGGGCTCGCTTCGGAGACAACGCGGAACAGACCCCGCTGCGCATCGCCGTCACCAGCTTTGGCTTTCGCCATGGCGTGCCGGAGACGAGCGATCTGGTCTTCGACGTACGCTTTCTCCCAAACCCGAATTACATCCCGGAGTACCGGCATCTCACCGGTCTTGATCCGCAGGTGGCGGACTATATTCGAGGGTTTCCGCAAACCGCCGAGTTCCTGAGCCGGATCGAAGATCTGCTGGTCTATTTGATTCCCCATTACATCAGGGAAGGCAAGAGCTACCTGACGGTGTCGTTCGGCTGTACGGGAGGTCACCACCGCTCCGTGATGATGGCCGAAGAGATCGCCCAGCGCCTGCGCGAAAAGGGCTACAGCGCCAAGGCAAGCCACCGCGATACGAACAAAGCTGTGTGATCGGCCGCCAGCCGGGTATCACGCCATCCGGCCGCCGCTGCTCCGCGGTGTGTTGCGCCTCGTGTGATCTACCTCGTGCGATCCACCTTCGTCGTTCCCCACATCGAGAGCGGGGAGACGAAGAACACCTTAATTGAAAGCAGAGCCGCGAGATTCATCACCAGGAACGTCCGGCACAGCGAGGTCAGCCGCTTCAAGGGAAAGCGGCGCGGGAGTGCCGGATCGATCGCGGCCGCCACGAAGATTGCCGCTTCCGCCGCGAGAATTGCCCATTTCCAGACGGAATTGGGAAGAAACACGCTCGCAATCACGGCCGCAAGCAGCGTCCAGGGCAAGAGCAGCCGCCCCAGCTTGTGGGAGAAAAAATGCAGCCACATCCGATGCGGCAGCAGTAGGCGCGGATAAATGCGGTAGGTCTGCCACATGCCGCTGAGCGTGCGCATGCGCCGTTTCCAATCCGTGCCACTCTGCGTGGCGTAATCGTAGGCAACGGCCGTGGGGTCAAAAACAATGCGGAATCCCCGCAGATACGCGCCCAGGGGAAGCACGGCATCGTCCCCCAGCGTATAAGGGGGGAGTGCGCTGCATAGCTCCCGGCGCATCGCATAAAGGCAACCCGTCGTATTGAAAAGGCTCCAGAGCGCGGAATGCCGCGCGCGCACCCAGAGTTCGTAGCGCCAGTAGAGGTCCATATCCGCCTGTTCCCCCACGGCGCCGTCCGGCTTGAGGATGCGCAACTCCCCCGTTACGGCTCCCACCCGCGGGTCGGCGAAATTGGCGGCGAGCTGGCGCAGCGCTTCAGCGTCGATCCGCTGGCGGACGTCGCAGAAGAAAATCACGTCGCCGCTGGCGTGGCGCAGGCCGGCATTGAGCGCCGCCGCTTTCCCGCCACGCGGCAATGTAATCAGTTCAACCCCGCGCGGCGCGAAGGCACGTGCAATCTCATCGCTCCCATCGGTGGAGCCATCGGAGATTACGACGATCCGCACCTGGTCCTTCGGATAGCTGAGCGCCAGCAGATTCTCGAGCTTGGTTTCAAGAAACTCCGCGCCGTTGTGGACGGCCATCAGGACGGTGACTGCGGGAACATGATTCTCATCCTTCAGAACGCGCAGCGGACGGAGAGGAATCAGCCGCAGCCAAAGCGGATAGCCCGCCAGAAAATACCCGGCCAGCACCAGGCTTCCGAGAAAGATGAGGATGCTCATTTCCATGCCGCGCGATCTTGCGGCAACGCGGAATGCAGCCGGACGCACCAGCCCTTTCCGCCGCTCATGCCAATGCCGGTCCGCATCCTACTTCGTCCCTTCGAAAAGCTTCTCATAGCGGTCCACCACGCGGTCCGTCGAATACTTCCCCACAATCTCCTCACGGGCGGCGGCGCCCATCCGCCGACGTAATTCCATATCTGCCTGCAACTGAAGGAAGCGATCGGCGATGGCCTCTGTGTCGCCCACAGCCGTCGTGTAGCCGTGAACGCCATCGGCCACCAGTTGCCGGTTGGCGGGAATGTCACTCACCACCGACGGCAAGCCCGCGGCCATGGCTTCGGAAAGCGCGCAGGAGAACCCTTCGTTGGGGGAGACCAGCGTGAAGGCATCGGCTGCCTGCAACCATAGGGGCACGGCACCCGATTCCACGCGGCCCGCAAAGGTCACCCGCGAAGCCAAGCCCTCGATGCCCTGCACGCGCGCTTCGAGTTCGGCCCGTTGCCCGCCATCGCCCACCAATACCAGATGAATCCCGGGGCGCCGTGCCGCTTTGGCGAATCCAACCACGAGATCGAGCAACCCTTTCTCCGCGGAGAGCCGCCCCGTATAGATGACGAGGAAGCCGTCAGCAGGCAACTGAAGCCGTTCGCGGATGCGCATCTTCTCTTCCGTATTCACCGGAGCAAATACATCGACATCCACCGGATTCGGCATAAACGTGGTCTGCGAGCGAGGGATGCCCGCGGCTTCCGCTTCTTCCACCATGCCTTCGTTCAGCAGCATCACGGGCACGCGCAGCCAGCGAAGGAAACGCAACTCCCAGCGACCCGCGCGAGAATGCAGCAGCGGGCGAATGGTGTTGCTACCGCTGAACTTCATGAAGACGCGATAGCCGAGCAACGCCGCCACCGGCAGACCCGCGGCCAGGTGTAAGCCGGGCATCAGAAAATACACGGTCCGGTAGCTCCGTCGCTGTCGCAGCAGATTCCAAACGACGCCCATCGAAAACGCGAGCGCCGGCGGTGCTCCCTCACTTTGCGATGTCAGGATCCTGACTGGGATACCCATGGGGTCCGTCCATCCGCCACGCTTCGGCATCGGTGCGCCCCCCGCGCAAAGCACCAGCGTCCGATGCCCCCGCCGCATGAGCCCCTTCGCCACGCGCTGTACCTCAATCTCCGTGCCGCCCAACACCGGGGGATAGGTATGCGAAATCATGATCACGGCTTGCGGCTTGGGGAAGGCGGCGGATTGCATCTTTGTAGCTATGGTTCCGTGATTCATCATCGCGATCCGGCCCGGCGCCGGGAGCGGGGCGCGGAAGCTCAGTCTGTCTGTTGCTCTCGCAGCCAATTCTCGAACACCACCGCATGCCAGAGTTGCGGCGACGATTGCCGGTCCTTCAGTGCCGCCGCAACCGTTCTCGAAAGAGATCCCTGGTCAAACCAGCCCGCCTTGGCGGCGGCGCTCGATTCTCCAAACTCGCGTAGCCCGGAACTCCACCGGCCGAGCAGCCAGCGGTCGGCGGGAATCGAGAACCCGGACTTCTCGCGACGCGCAACCGTGCCGCCCAAGCGTCTCCGGGCAATCTCTCGCAAGACCGCCTTGAGCTGCCCATCATGGAAGCGCACGGAATAGGGAAGGCGCGCCGCGAACTCCCAAACGGTGTGATCAAGAAATGGAGAACGTGCCTCCAGCGCATGCCACATCGTTGCTCCATCCACCTTCACCATGAACTCGCTGAGGAAATGCTTGGATTGGTGGAATCGAAGCGCGTCGTCGAGCAGCCTGCGTCCGGATGCGAGCGAGTCCGGCACTTCCCGATGTGCCAGGGTTCGGCCTCTCAGCAATGGTCCGAACATCCCGCGCTCTTCAAAATAGGGGATCCCCAGGCGGACCCGGGCGTAAGCCCCCACGCCCCCAAATGCATAGCTGAGAAAACTGTGTGCACGCTTTGCCCTGGGGAGCGTCCGCAGCAACGGTCGCGTTGCCTTCCACAGGGTCTCTGCGGCGGCGGGCAAACGGTTGGCGAGGCACTGCGCGCGCCAACAGTTGAGGAAAAAGGAATAGCCAAGATAGACGTCGTCCCCGCCGTCGCCGGTCAGCAGTACGGTTGCATGGTCCTTCACCGCGCGGGAGACGCTCAGCACGCCAAGCGCGGAGGAGGAGGCGAAGGGTTCGGAATAGGCACTGCGTAACTCATCGAGCGGATTCTCCTCGCGCTCCGCGATGGTGACGACTTCATTGGTGATGCCAAGTTTCCGGGCCGTCTCCTGGGCCGCCGTTGTCTCATCTTCCGGGTCTCCCGGCGTACCGACTGTAAACGAGCGAATCGGGGCGCCCAGCTCTGTCAAGGCCCAGCAGATCAGTCCAGAATCCACGCCTCCGCTGAGCAGTACGCCAATGGGGACGTCGGCGATCAGCCGAAGCCGCACCGACTCGAGGAGAAGCCGTTCGGTTTCCTCCACCGCGTCCTCGAACGAAATGGAGGTATCGCGTTCTTCGGAAAGCTCCCAGTAGCGGCTGAGCACGGACCGGCCATCTCGCCAGTGGAGAATGTGTCCGGGTGGGAGCTTCGAAATGCCTTCATAGATGCAGCGGGCGTCGGTGACGAAACCAAACTCCAGAAATTCGAGCACCGCTTGTGGATCCAAATCCCCGCCGAAACCGCCGCCGCGCATGGCTCCCGCCGTCGATGCAAACGCAATCCGCCCCCCGGCTTCCGCGTAGATCAATGGCTTCACGCCCAACCGGTCGCGCACCAGGAACAACTCGCGGGAGCGATTGTCCCAGATGCCGAACGCATACATCCCCCGCAGCCGGGACACCAGCCGGTGGATTCCCCATTCCAGAAATCCATTCACCAGCACTTCGGTATCGGTGTTTGAGCGAAACCGGCGTCCGCTTGCCTCGAGCTCCCGCCGCAACTCCTGAAAGTTGTAAATGCAACCGTTGAAGACAATGCCCACTTCCCGATCCGTTGAGAGCATCGGCTGATGCCCCGCTTCACTCAGGTCGAGAATCGCCAGCCGTCGATGCGCCAGTGCAACGCTGTTCCAAGTCTCAACGCCCTCTCCATCGGGACCCCGGTGCGCAATGCCGCGTAGCATGCGGCGCACGGCGGGCAGCGCATCCATCGAGTCCTGAAGGCCCACATATCCAGCGATTCCACACATAGAAGGGCAAGTCTGGCGGGCATTCGCGGTGGAGTACTCCAACCGATTACCGAAGACTGCCGCCAATGAGCGTTTCCGACTCTAGGATCGCACTTCCCGTGCGAAGCTGCGCGTTACCCGACAAAGCCAGCCCGGCCAAAGCGCTCAGCCGGAATCGGCGTCCCGCGTAGACAGCACCCTGGCTGGCGACCCCACGGCGGTACAGTGAGCGGGAAGGCTCCGGGTGACGACGGAGCCTGCGCCAACCGTGGTGTTCGCGCCGATATCCGCCATCACGATCACGCCGGCGCCAATCCAGCAGCCTGCTCCGATCCGCACGGTTTCAAAGGCATCAAGAGATGAACCCCCAAGCGCGCCATCCGCTTCGCGCGCATGCTGGTGCGCGCCGCTGAGGATCTGTACGCCCGACGCGATCTGGCAGCCGTCCCCGATCTCGGTGCGCCCGAGGATGTTCTTGGAGCCGATATAGACGCCCTGGCCCACGCGCGCCTCCGGGTGGGCGAAGTAGGAGGCGAACTGGATGCGGCTGTTTCGTCCAAACTCTCGCAGCGTCCATCGGTAATACCCGGTGCGAAGATAATCGCCCGGCAAGCCGGGGAGAAGTGCGTGCGCCTGGGCGAAGAACTGGAATACGCCGCGGAGCCGTCCGCAGCCCGAGACCAGTGCGGCGGGGAGCGTTAGCGCCATGGAGATGCCCAGGAGCAGCGCTTTGAGAGATGCCTTGAGCATGCGTTCTACAACTCCTCTCCCGGTACTGTTTGGGGGCGGCCGGCTGGGTGCGGCATCATCGACCGATAGATGCGGCAGAGCGCCCGCGCTCGCTCTTGCGGCGTATGCCGCTCCAGCACCAGAGATCTCGCCCGGCCGGCGAGCGCCCCCGCCAGAGCGGGCTCTTCCACAAGAATACGAAGCATCGCGGCGGCAAGCGCGCCGGGGTCGTCCGGGGGGACCAGCAATGCGCTCTCCCCGTGCTGGACGATCTCCGGGATCCCTCCCACGCGGGTTGCCACCGAGGGAACCCCGGCGGCCATCGCTTCGAGCAGGGCATTCGGGGAACCTTCCGTTCGCGAGGAGAGAGCGGCGACGTCCGCGATTCCATAGAACGGTTCCGCGCTTGGCTGCTGCCCGGTGAGCGTCACGTTTCCGCCAAGGTTCAGATCCCGGATGGCTGCCTCGATGGGTGCGCGTTCGGGTCCATCGCCAACCACAACCAGGTGAACCTCGCGCCGCGCAAGGACGCTGCGAACGGCCCGCAGCAAGCTGATATGATCCTTTTCTCGCGAGAAGCGGCCCACGATGAGCACGACGGCTCTCTCTTCCGGAATGCGCCACCGTTCCCGCAGGGCGCGCGCCGCTTCTTCCTTGCGGGCATCGCGCCCCCAGTCCGGCCGGATGGCGTTGTGAATCACTTCGATCCGATGGCGATCAACTCCCTTGGCCGCCAATTCGTCACGAAATGGGCCGCTCACCGTCAGCACCTGGCCCGCTGCGGGCAAGCTCCAGCGGTCGAGTTCATTGTAGAGCCATGTCTTCCAACTGGTGAAGGTATAGCCGTGGTGGAAGGCGACCCACGGCGCGATTCGCGGCAGCCCCGCCACCCGTGCTAGGAAATGGGACTTCACGGCGTGGGTTTGGATCACATCCGGCTGGACGGAATCGGCCATCCGCCGCAGCGTCTTGACGACGCCAAAATCGAACGCCCCGGATTCGGGGATCTGTTCAAGCGGAATCCCCTCCGCCCGGACCCGGTCGAGAAACACGTTGGAACCCGAGCCCCGAACGAACGTGGCAATCACGGTGTCGATCCCTTCCGAGCCAGCCAGAGACGCGAACTCAATCAGGTTCTTAGCGGGACCTGTGATGGAAGTGGCTTCGATGATCGCGAGCAGACGCAGCCGCTTGTTCATGGGCGCTCTAACCATCCATGGTAGGTTTCCACCAGTTGCTTCCCTAAAGACCGCCAGTCGTAGCGGGATCGAACCGTGCGCAATCCGCGCTTGATCAGTTCGCCCCGCAACTCCGGCTTCGAGGCCAAGTCCGTCAGATGCCGCACCCACTCCTCATGGGCGCTATCGCCGGCAAGAAGGTAGTCCGCTCCAGGCTGGATCGCCAGGCCCTCGGCGCCAAGCGCGGTGGAGATGACGGGCGCGCCCGCCGCCATCGCTTCGAGAATCTTGAGGCGCGTGCCGCCGCCCGTCTTCAGAGGCGCCACCGCTGCCAGCGCATTCCGATAGTAGGGCTTCACGGAATCCACGGTTCCCGTCACCACTACACCCGGCAACTCTTTCAAGGCGAGAACGGCGTCCGTTGGCCGCGCGCCCACGATCATGAATTCGAGATCCGGCAACCGTTCCCGAACCTTGGGCCAGATCTCCCGGGCGAACCACGTCACACCCTCGATGTTTGGGAAATAGTCCATGGATCCGACAAAGACTATGCTCTTCGGCGTTCCGCCGCTCCCCCGCGCTTCCGGCGCGAAAGCATCGCAATCCACACCGTTCTCGATTACGGCGATGCGAGCCTGTGGCGCGATTCGCGAGAGATTCTCCCGCTCCCGTTCACTGCAAACCACATGCCCAAGCGCATCCCGTAGAATCTCGCTCTCCATCCGCTGAAGCTTGCGGGCAGTAAGAGAAGCATAGCTCCGCCGCGCGGGCGAACGAACCGTCTCCGCGTAACGAAACATGAGTTCGGACTCGATATTGTGCCAGTTATATACGACCGGGGCACGTACGCCTCTCGCTCGCAGCGACTCCAGGCAGCGCACCATGTGGATACTTTCAAGTTGGATCAGATCGAAATCGAAAGCATCCGCGAACCCGCCCGCCGTGTCCGCCAAAGCCGTCGAAGTGTAGTTCAAGATGGGAAGCGGCCACTTCGTAATCACGCCCTGGATCAATTGCCTGGGACGGTAGGCAGGGGGCTTGGGAACGTAGCGGTATTGTTTGCAGCATTGCAAGTCCGCTTGCTTCGGCTCGCCCGCCCGCGCATCCTCGAAGCCGGCGAGGTACAACTCGCCCCACTCTCCCAGAGCGCGCGCCAGGTGCAACTCGCGCAGCTTGGCGCCGCTGGTCGCGGGGCTACACTGCCGGGGAGACAGCATCAGAATGCGCGGTGAGTCTGGGTTCATCGGCCTTTCCGGTCTCGGGGTCCGGGGCATGGGAGCCCCTTCATCAGAATACGTTATCCCCTCCCGGAGCCTCATCTTCTCTGTTTCGCCCGATGGCCACGCTACAATAACGATGGTTATGAAAGCACGCGTACACGTCTACTTAAAGCCGAGTGTCCTCGACCCTCAAGGCCAAACGATTACGACGGCGCTCAAGGGATTTGGCTTTCACGCCATTGAGAGCGTCCGGCAAGGGAAATACTTTGACATTGAGTTCGACGAGTCCCTGGATGAAAGCGCGGTTCGGGAGCAATTGACGAAGATTGCGCACGATGTACTGGCGAATCCGGTGATCGAAGAATACTCCGTGGAACTGCTGAGCTAGGCAGGCAAGGCACTCACGGCTTGGCTGGCGTGGTGCGAATCCGCGAGGAGTTCGCACTATCCATCCCGGTAGTCTACTGAGGCGGAAAAATGTGCGGCATCATTGGTTACCTCGGTGAGCGTTCGGCGGTTCCCGTCATCATTGAAGGGCTGCGCAAGCTGGAATACCGCGGCTACGATTCCGCGGGTGTGGCTGTCATTGACGAGTTGGGACATCTCGAAGTGCGCCGCGCGATTGGAAAATTGCGCAACCTGGAGGATGCGATTCAAGTGCATCCGCTTGCGGGCCAAACCGGCATTGGGCACACCCGTTGGGCGACGCATGGGCGCCCTTCCGAGGAGAATGCGCATCCCCATGTGGGGCCGGGGAACCGGGTGGCGGTCGTTCACAACGGCATTATTGAGAACTACCTCTCCCTCCGCCAGGAACTGGAAGCGGAAGGCCACAAGTTCACTACCGAGGCGGATACGGAGGTTATCGCTCACCTAGTCGAGGATTCCCTTGAGGACGATCTCACTGTGGCCGTGCGGAAGACGGTGCAGCGACTTCAAGGGAGCTTTGCGATCTCGGTGATCGCCGTCGAAGAGCCGCGCAAGATCGTCGCCGCACGGCTAGGACCCCCCGTGGTTGTGGGGCTGGGACAGGACGAGTATTTCCTTGCCAGCGACGTTACGCCTCTACTTTCCCATACGCGCGATATGTTCTTCCTATCGGATGGAGATATGGCCGTACTCACCCCGGACGGCGTCCGATTGATGGATTTTTCCGGTAAGCCGATCAGCCGTTCGGTGACCCATGTGCTCTGGGATCCGATCATGGCGGAGAAGGGCGGCTTCAAGCATTTCATGTTGAAGGAGATCTACGAGCAGCCCCGCTCCGTTCGGGAAACCTTCTCCA
>JADYZL010000347.1 GCA_020853155.1 Bryobacterales bacterium | reverse complement strand
GGGGTGTGCATTGCCCGGAGTTCGGACGATCCGGTACGCTTGAACTAAACGATGAGCATGCTGAGCCGTATTGGGGTGGCGATCGAGGAAGACCTGCTTGCCCGCTTCGACGAACACATCGGGAAGCTGGGCTACGAGAACCGGTCGGAAGCGTTTCGCGACCTGGTGCGAGCCGCGCTCACCGAAGCCGCCGCGCAGAACGACAAGGAGATGGCGGTGGGTTCGCTTACGCTGCTCTATGACCATCATGTACCGCAACTGAGCGGGAAGCTGACCGAAATCCAGCACGAATCCGAAAGCAAGATTCTCTCGACAATGCACCTGCATATCACGCACAGCCTGTGTCTGGAAGTGATCGTCCTGCGGGGCAGGGCGGGGGAACTGCGGGCCTTGGCAGGGAGCTTGGGCAGCCTGCGCGGAGTGCAGCATGCCAAGCTGGTGATCGCCGGGGCGGGGGAACTCCAATGACCGGAATCCGCTTCCATCGTGGCCGCGCGCGAGGCGGGCGATGATCGTGGGCGTGGGCGTGGACCTGGCCGAAGTGGACCGGATCCGGAATTCGTTCGAGCGTTTCGGCGAGCGCTTTCGAGACCGCATCTACACGCCGCTCGAAATCGCCTATTGCGAAAGCAAGGCCAACAAGTACGAGCGCTACGCGGCCCGCTTTGCCGCCAAGGAAGCGGGGATGAAGGCGATCGGCACGGGCATGCGCAAAGGGGTTCGGTGGCTGGATTTCGAAGTGGCGAATCTGCCGAGCGGCAAGCCCACGCTGCGCTTCCATGGGGTGGCCGCCGAGTATGCGGCACGATTGGGTGCAACGAATGTCGCGCTGTCGCTCACGCATACCAGCGCCACGGCGCTGGCTCACGTGATTCTGGAAGCGGCGGCGTAGCTGCCCTGGGTCTTTACCGGCAGGAACCACAAACGGCGCACCCCTCCCGTGAGGGGCGCGCCGTTTCCATCTCGCCTGGATGCGGAAGTTGCGTTAGAGCCTCCTATGGCTTCGTGAGTGCCGCCACGCGGACGGGCGCCACGCCCACAGCCGCGCGCAAGCCTTTCACCCCTCGCAACGCCACCTGCCCCTTGCGGCTGAAATCGACGCTCTCCGTCAGGACGCGCATCGATTCCTGCGGCGCATGGAAACCCGTGGAGTTCTCGGCTTCGACGAAATCCAGGTAGAACTGTGCCCTGCGTTGGAAGTCCTGCGCCGTGGCAAGTTCGGCATCCGTGGCGCCGGCTTCCTTGGCGGCCTTGATGTCGGCAATCAAAGCCATGAGCGCATCCATCGCGATGTTGCGGGCGTTGAAGAAGCGCGTCTGGATCTGCTCCACGCGATCTTTCATTTCCTGTTCCGGGAAATGGTGGCAGCCCTGGCACGCGCGGTTGATATTGAGCATGGGGCTGCGCACCTGGTGATCGGATACTTTCATGCCGCCTTCGCGCCGGTAGGGCATGTGGCAATCCGCGCAAGCCACGCCGCTGCGGGCGTGAACACCCTGGTTGTACATCTCGAATTCCGGGTGCTGCGCCTTGAGAACCGGTGCGCCCGTTTCCTTGTGCGTCCAATCCTTGAACTTCGCTTCGTCGTAGTAGGCGACGATGTTCTCTACCTTCAGGCCCTTGGTCCACGGATAGGTGAGGCGTTTTTCGGGGCCCTTGAAGTAGTATTCGACGTGGCATTGCCCGCAGACATAGGTGCGCATCTCCTGCGCGGAGGCCATCGTGTTGACGTCGTAGTTCTCAATGCCCAGGGTGGCCTTATAGGCACGGATCCCCTCGATGAAAGCGGGGCGCGAGACGCGCAGCTTCATCGTCTCCGCCTGGTGGCAATCGACGCAGCTCACCGGGTGATCGGCCATCTTCGCCGCTTCCTGGTAAGGCATGGCGTTCATCTTATCGAAGCCCTTCATGATGTCGCCATCGCCGAGCTTCTTATAGATGCCGTAGGTAGAGGCGTGGCAATTGAGGCAGGCGCCGGGCTGGTTAAACTCCGTCACGCGGCGCGTCTGCGACTGATCGAAGAGCATATAGGCGTGCCCGCGTTCCTCGCGAAAATCGACGCTGAACGCATATCCGGCCCACATGGTCTTGAGTCGCGGATCCTCCTCGATCTTGCTCTGCGACATCACCACCTGACTATCCGCGTTGGGCGGCGCGACGGGCATTGCTTCCGAACCCCCGTAGCGCGTGCGCACCATATCGACGGTGCGCTTGTAAGAATCGTATTGGAGCGGGAAATTCTTGCCCCACTCCGCGGGGTCCGAGATATCGTCTGTGAGCTTCACCACCTCGGCAAAGGGCGTCCGCGCCTCCTGCTTCCTTTCGAAGATATTGACGAGCAGCGCCGCAACGCCCAAGGTCACCAGCGCGCTCAACACCACGGTGGTGATCAACATCCGGTTCAAGCTGGGACCTTCTCTCCGCTTTCCCTTGTCTTCACTCATTGCCATTCCTCGCTGTGTGCAATCGTTGTTCAACTCGCTCACGCCCGGCGCCGAATCCGCCCGGATGCCGCCCTATTGCGCGTGGCCCACCTGGCTGTGGCAGGTGATGCAATCCACCCTCTTGTTATCGACTCGCGTCGCCTGAATCCGCTCGGTAATCTCCGCGTGACATTTGGAACAGGATTCGCGGGCGATATCGAGATTCCGTCCATGAATCTGAATGTTGTCCGGGAACCATCCCGTGGTGAAGGCCAGCGAATGGAAAAACCCGTTCTGCGCCTTCGTCCAATACTTTGGCAGGAAGCCGGAGGGCGTGTGGCAATCGTTGCACACGGCCACGCTCGCATGGCTGCCTTTCATCCAGGCCGAATACTGCTCATTCATCACGTGGCAGTTCGCACAGGCGGCGGGGTCGTTCGTCATGTAGGAAGCGCCCTGCGCATAAACAAACGTGAAGACCCCGAGGCCGATCGCGAGCCCCACCGCCAGCGAGAGCGACATCCAGAGCATGGATGCGCCGATGACGCCCCTTTGGGCTTCGCCGGCCCCTCTTGGTTGGTTCGTGTTCCGCTCGTTCATCGCCGCCGCCCGTTATGGTTTCTTAATTTTCAGATAATCAGCTACTCGACTCTGATACTCTACTAGATTCTACATCACGAGGATTCGGAGAT
>JADYZL010000346.1 GCA_020853155.1 Bryobacterales bacterium | reverse complement strand
TGGCAGCCGTATTGCCCTCCCGCACCATCAGAAACACGCGGACGATTCCGCTCCGTTCCATCCGGTTCAGCAACCGCCGCATCAGCCTGCGCCCAACCCCGCGATTGCGATAGCCGGGCGCGACAGCTAGCGAAACCACCTCAGCGCCGCGCGGATGCAGTTCTCCCATCACGTACCCGATGGTCCGGTTGCCTAAACGCGCCACCAGCAGCAGGTCCCGGTTGTCCTCGCAAAGGTGCCGGAAGAGTTCCAGATTGTAGCGATCTTCCGTAAAGACGCTCGATTCGATCGAGAACAAACGCCGGAAGAACCGCGGTTTGTATGATTCAAGCCGCAGATCCCGCGACCGCGGAATCCGCGCGCCGGAGAGACGACGAGAATGGGTGGAGGGCGCGGCGGCACGCATAACGATCGCCGAAACGACGTTTCTTGAATGTAACGCACGCGGCCATCCAGATGCCACCCGCCCTAAGTAGATTTAATTGGATAAATTGGCGGCTAACTAGGTTACACTACGTCAAAGGTTACAGGTATTGCCTGCAAGGAGATAGGGTTTTGGGCCTCGATCAATACCTTAGTCTACGCATTGAATCGAACCGGGTATCCTTTAGCGGCTCCGCCGATTATTACCGGGGCTTGCGCCCCGAGACATGCGCCCGTCCGGACGTCCCTTTCGCGCAGTGGAAGTGGCTGGACGGCACTTTGCATCTCTCGAATGATCGCTATGGATTCTTCCCCATCTTCTACACGATCCTCAAACACGGTTTAGACCAAGAATTCCTGCTCTCTCCGTCGCTGCTGACCCTTCTTCGGAAAGGAGCATGTCGCGATCTGGACTGGAGAGCAATGTCGGCCTTTTTCCGCCTGGACTATTATCTCGGCGACGACACACCATTTCTCCAGATTCGAGTGTTGCCTCCGTCTGCCCGGGTGGAGATTCGCAACGGCCAGTTTCATATCGAAGGCACGCTCCCCATCTATCGGGAAGACAGCGGCCTCTCGCGTACGGCGGCTCTGGATGGCTATGTCGATTTGTTCCGGGAAGCCATAGCCAGCATGCCGGACGAACAGGCATTTGTTCCTTTGAGTGGCGGGCGGGACTCCCGGCATATTCTACTGGAACTCGCCCGGCGGCGCGCGCCCGGATTGCGCGCGCTCTCGATTGAGCAGGAAGCTCCCATCGTCAATAACGACCCTTCGATCGCAAAGCGGCTGGCAACTCTCACCGGCATTTCCCACGAAATCGCACCCGCCGGGAATCAACCGGTAAGGAAGGAATGCTTCAAGAACAACCTTACGCAGTGGGGGACCCTTGAGCATAGCTGGTTGTTGCCTGCCGCCGTTCGGCCCCGGCCACCCGGTACGTCCGTATATGAGGGAGTCGGCGGCGATAGACTGTCGACCAGTTGGCATATCACGCCGAAGTTGTTGAAGCTACTCGAAGCATCCAAAATCCACGATGTCGCGGCCGATTACGTTCCGTCGGAACATTACCTCGCGTCAAGCCTTCCTCGCGAACTTTACCGCGAGGCTTCCCGAGAAGTCGCGATTGATCGCATCGCGGAAGAAATCCACCGGCACGTCTCTACCTGCAATCCATTGGGTTCGTTTCATGTCTTTAACCGCACTAGGCGAGTCACGGGGCTATCACCCTGCAGCTTGTGGCGGGTGGGTGGCGGTGTATGGTGCCCCTACCTATATGGCCCGCTGTTCGACTTTCTCCGTTCGATTCCAGTCGAGCACCTGCTCGCGGACGATCACACCCAGTTCCACACCGACGCCATAGCGCGCGCCTATCCCGAAGCAGCCGATATTCCCTATTCCGTCACGGGCAAGCGCACGTCTCCAGCGCGATCGTTCAATTGGCTGATGGCGATGGAGTTGGGGCGTTACGCCGCCTTCCATCCGTTCCGCTTGATGAAGCGAAGTTTCCTCATGCCCCGCATCGCACGGGCGCTAATCGATCCGCTCTACCTGACTTCGATGGTGTCGATCATGCCTACCGCGGTTTACCTTTTACAAGTGGAAGCGCTCGCGGACGGCCGCTGGGACGATCTCGGAGTTCAAAGCATGTGATGCACTGCGGAATTCGACTTCCGGGCGGGATATACTTGGCTGCATGACGGCCCGCTATACTTCTTTGCGATTCCTCGCGATGCTGACGCTGGCGGCGATCCTTCCCGCGGTGCCTGTTTCCGCGCAGGCTGCCCGGGGGAATCCGGCAAACAGCGAACCGGCGAAGGAAGAGTGGATCCAACTCTTCAATGGGAAAGACCTCCGCGATTGGCTCCCCAAGATCACCGGATACCCGCTCAACGAGAACTACGGCAACACCTTTCGCGTGGAAGATGGCCTCTTGAAGGTCTCCTATGACCAGTACACCGAGTTCGGCGAACGCTTCGGCCACCTCTTCTATCGCGAACCGTTCTCCTACTACCGCATCCGCGTGGAATACCGCTTCACCGGTCCTCAGGCACCCAAAGGCCCTGCCTGGGCGCGCAGGAACAGCGGCATCATGGTGCATTGCCAAACCCCGCAATCGATGGGTAAGGATCAGGATTTCCCCATCTCCATCGAAGTGCAGTTGCTCGGCGGCCTGGGCGAAGGAGCGCGATCCACGCTCAATGTCTGCACGCCCGGCACGAATATCGTCATGAACGGGAAACTCGAAACTCGCCACTGCATCCAATCCAGTTCGAAAACTTACGACGGCGACGGTTGGGTGACGGCGGAAGCGCGCGTGCTCGGCGATGCCGAGATCGCCCATCTCGCGGAAGGCCAGGAGGTGCTTCGCTATAACCTGCCCCAGGTGGGCGGTGGCAATGTGAAGAATTACAACCCCTCCGCCAAGAAGGATGGAACGCTTCTACACGGTGGCTACATCTCTCTCCAAAGCGAAAGCCACCCGATCGAATTCCGCAAGGTGGAACTGCTCAATCTCGAAGGCTGCATGGACCCCGCCGCAAAGAACACCAAGAGCTACTTCGTGAAGGCAGACAACACGAAGTGCGTTTACTGAGCTGCTGGGGTTCGTCACCGGCCCCGTCGCCCCGCCACGCTACCATCGTTTCATGCAGCGAGATGCCGTAAGATGCCCTTGGGCCAAGGGCGATCTCTATGTGGAGTATCACGATACGGAGTGGGGCGTTCCCTCTCACGAGGATCGCCACCTCTTCGAAATGCTCCTCCTCGAAGGGGCGCAAGCCGGCTTAAGCTGGCAAACCATCCTGAACAAGCGTGCCAATTATCGCAGGCTCTTCGACGCCTTCGACCCCGTGAAAATCTCCCGCTACGATGAGCGCAAGCTCGCACAATTGCTCGCGGACGAGGGCATCGTGCGCAATCGGGCGAAGGTTCATGCGGCCGTCGGGACCGCGCGCGCGTTCCTCGACGTGCAATCGGCTTTCGGCAGCTTCGACGCTTACCTGTGGCGCTTCGTCGATGGCGTGCCCATTCGCAACGCATGGCGCGCTCACGCGGAGGTTCCCGCCGTCACACCGCAAGCAAAGAGCCTAAGCAAAGACCTGCTTTCCCGCGGATTCAAGTTCGCCGGGCCCACCATTTGTTACGCCTACATGCAGGCTGTGG
>JADYZL010000345.1 GCA_020853155.1 Bryobacterales bacterium | reverse complement strand
GTTCCACCGTGTACTTGGTATCGGGCACGCGTGCTCATTTCCTGCGCTTGGATTTGGACTCTACGACCACTGGAACCAGCGCACTGTTTTCCGTGAACTTGTTGATGAACAACTGCTGGACGATGCCAATCAGGTTGCTGGTAAGCCAATATAATACCAGTCCGCTCGACGCCCACCAGAAGATCACGCCGAAGACCAGCGGCATCGTCGTCATCATCATTTTTTGGGTAGGGTCGCTCGACGGCGTCGGCGTCAGCCGTTGCATGAATATCTGGGAAACCACCATCGCCAGCGGCAGAACACGGATGGCGAACGTCTCCGGGCGGGATAGATCGTGGACCCACAGCCAGGACGCGCCGCGCAACTCAATGGCGACGGAGAGCATCTGGTAGAACGCGAAGAAGAAGGGGATCTGCAAGAGCATCGGGACGCAGCCCGCGGCGGGATTGACTCCGTTCTTCTGGTAAAGCGCCATTACCTCCTGGTTCTTCTGCTGGGCGCGCGGGTCGCGCATACTTACGCCCTTATAACGGTCGTTGATGGCCTGGATCTCCGGCTGCAACCGCTGCATCTTCTTCATGCTCTTCATGCTGGTGAGCTTGAGCGGGAGCGTGACGAAGTTGATGGCGATGGTCAGCACGATGATCGACCATCCGAAATTGTGCAGGTAGTTCGCCGTGAGCCAGTTCAGCGCGATGAAGAGCGGCTCCGCGATGAAGAAGAACCAGCCGAAATCGACGAGACCGTCCAGCTTGGGGTTGACGCTCTTGAGGATGTGGCGGTTCTTGGGGCCGACAAACAGGCGGAAGGCGTTCTGGCCCGAGCCGCCCACGGCCACGCCGACATAATTCTGCTCCTCGGCATCGCCGTTGTAGGGTACAGAATCGGAGTAAACGTTGGTTTCGAAGGAGGCGCCGGCATCGGAGTTGCTCATGCCGGGGAGAAACATCGCCGCGAAGTACTTGTCTTCGATCCCGGCGAAGGTGAAAGCGCCGGTGAAGGAGACCGTGCCGTCCTTGGCGTCGCTCGCAGACTTAAGCTGCAGCTTGCCGCTGGTGCGGTCATAGAAGGCGGCGTGTTGGAAATCGTAGCGCTTGTCTACGCTGGGGTCGCCGAATCCGCCCCGCCACATCAGCAGGTGAGGCACGGGTGTTTGCCCGTTCAGAACCTCGCTGCTCACCTGGGCGACGAATCCATCTTCCGGGAACGAAAAACTCTTGCGAAAGACCCAGCCGTTCTCTGCATATTCGAACTCGATGGACTTGCCATCCGCGCCGGTCTTGGCCGCATACAGCGCGCCGTTCGGGGCCACGGGAGGCTTCTGGCCTTGAATCTGGAGACCGAACGGCTTGCCGATCTTGGCGAAAGACGCCTGATTCACCAGTTCGAGCGGGTGACCGTCCGCGCCGTGATAGCCCTTGAGGATCCAGTGCTCCACCACCGCGCCGCGGTTGGAGAAGACGATTTTCGATGTCTTTGTCTCGATGGTAAAGCGCTGCTCAGCATCCGCCTTAACCACGCTCGGGGTTGAGGCGGCCGGCGCGGCGGAAGCGGGAATCTTGGAGTCTGTTGCCTTGGCGCCTGAAGCTACGGGAGCAGGCGTGGCGGCAGGGGCCGGGGCTGCTGCTTCCGGTGAGGGGGCTGCTGCCGCATCGGTTGGAGGAGTGGCCGCCGTGCTTTCCGCTGCCGGTGGTTTCGCAGGTTCCGCCGGTGAGAATGCCTTGAAAAGATACTGGCTGCCGATTAGAACCGCGCCCATCAGCACGAGCGCGAGCAGCATGCGCCGCTCGATGGAGATTTCTCCGGTAGGTTTGTTCCCGTTTGTCTTGGGCGATTGCGGTGTGATTTCGTCTGCCATTTCAAATACTCGGCCTTCGGACCAACCCTGAGCGCCTTAACCCGGGGGGTAGGTAGCGTGGCTACCCTCCGCCCCTCCGGGCCGCTCATCGGAACCGGGAGGGCGCGGCACCGGATCCAATCCGCCAGCACAGAATGGCTGGCAGCGGGCAAGCCGCTTCATCCCAAGCCAGACGCCCTTGCCCACACCCCAAGTCTCCACGGCCTCTCGCATATACTCCGAACAAGTCGGATGAAACCGGCACGCGGCGGGAAGCAGCGGCGAGAGGAAGCGCTTGTAGCCTGCCAGGATCAGGATGACGAAGCGGCGCATCGCGCAAACACCTGTTCCACTTCCGCCACGATCTCGGAAAACGGCCGATCCGCCGCGACCCGGCGTGGATTGAATACGAAACTCCACCCCACGGGGAGCCTCCACAGATTCAGCCGGACCGCTTCCCGGATGCGGCGTCGAACCCGGTTTCGGAGCACCGCTTTGCCCAGCGCCCGTGGGGTGGTGAACCCGACCCGCGTGGGCTCGTTATCGGAACGCCGGAGACAAAACGCGACAAAGTTCGACTTTGGCGTCTTGCGGCCGGTGTCGTATACCAGACGGTATTCCTTGCTCTTCTGGATTCTGCGGTCCGGGCCGAAGGGGAAACGGACCGCAGGGGAATCGTTCGGCGTAAAGAATTCCTTCGGGCTAGTAGAGAGACCGCTGCACGGCGCGCTCATCGCTGACGGTGAGCTTCCATCGCCCCCGGGCGCGGCGGCGGGCCAACACGGCGCGGCCATTCTTGGTGGCCATCCGCGCGCGGAATCCGTGGGTTTTGGCGCGCTTGCGGTTATTGGGCTGAAACGTACGCTTCGGCATTCTTTCCTCGCTGCTTCCGGCCGGCTGGGCCGGAATCCGGTGTGATCTCGTGGCTTGCCCACGAAGAAACTACGCGGGAAGACAAACTCTCATTGTACTCAAGTTTCGCGGATGCGGTCAAAAACCTGAGAATTGAACAAGTTAAGCCAAAAATGTTCAGGTTATCGCCTCAGCCGGTTGTAACCATGCGGCTATCCTCCGGCCGTCTTGCTGATGTCGTTGTAGAGCACGAAGACCATCACGGCTAGCAGGAATACAAAGCCGATGCGGAACATCATCTCCTTGATCTGCAGGGAAAGATCGCGGCGGACGGCCATTTCGATCAGCAACAGAAAGATCATGCCACCATCCAGAACGGGAATGGGCAGCAAATTGACCACCGCGAGATTGAGGCTGACCATTGCCATCAGCAAGGCGAATTCCAGCACGCCCTGATGCGCGGCGCTGCGGGACATGCGGGCAATGCCAATGGGGCCTTCGAGGGACTTCGGCGACATCCGGCGCTCCACCAATCCGCGGAAGAAGCGGAGGATGACCGTGGCGTAGCGGGCGTTGGTTTCGAGCGAGAGGCCAAGGGCGGCGGCGAAGCCGAGATGGGTCCGCTCGCGCTTAGGGGATATGGCAACAC
>JADYZL010000344.1 GCA_020853155.1 Bryobacterales bacterium | reverse complement strand
CGTATTCCGCCAAGGCGATTTATCAGCGGCAGTTGGCTGCCGGCATGAGCCGCTATCCCGCCGATGGAAACTGGCTGGTAACCGGCGAGTATTACCTCTCGACGGTGCGGCTGGTGGCCGGCTGGCCGTTGGTGGCGCTAGGGCTGTGCGGATCTGTTCTGGCTCTGATCCGGGGGCCGCGATGGGCAGTGGCGCTGCTGCTGTTGCCCGCCGCCTTCTATCTGGTGAGCATGCACAACGGCGGCACTCCGATCTTCATCCCCGAGCTTTGGCCGCATGCGCATTACAACACGCGTGACGGATTGGCGCTCCTGCCCCTGCTGGGGCTGGGCGTCTCGGCCGTTGTCGCGCGGTTGCGCCCCTCGTGGCGCGCGTGGTCGTCACTCGCAGTGCTCCTGGGGGTCACACTGCCCTGGATGCTTGCCCGCGGACCGGAGCATTGGATTTGCTGGAAGGAGAGCTCCGTCAATAGCGCCGCGCGGCGGCAGTGGCTCCCGGAGGCTGCGGACTATGTGAAACGGATGTACCATCCCGGCGATGGCATTCTGCTCAGCTTCGGAGACCTGACGGGCATCCTCGAAGGGGCCGGGATTTCATTAAAGGAGAGTTTGCACGAGGGGAACCATCCCGGGTTTCTCGGTGCGATAAAAAAACCGCGGTTCTTCTTTCATGAGGAGTGGGCTTTGTGCCAAGCTGGCGATGTCGTCGCCCATGCAATGGTGCGGGCGAAGCGAGCCGGATTCCCGGTCGCGATAGTGCGACGGTTCCAAGTGGGGAACGCCGTGCCGGTCGAAATCTGGAGGCGGCAGAGCGATTTCGCGGCGAACGATCTTTCTCGGCCGCTGCATTTGCCTGCCCCTCTCGCGGGACTTGCATTGCCGGGTTGGGGGAAGGCGGGAGTTGACAGCTACGACGAATCCGCCATGGACGAGGAGAATCCGGACGAGGAGAGCGATGCCAATACCCTTTATTAAGGCTTCGGGAGCGGGAAACGATTTCCTGCTAAGTTGGGAAGCGAAGGTTCCGCGGAGCGGCCGCGCTTCGCTTGCCAGAGCGATCTGTGACCGGAATCGTGGGATCGGGGCGGACGGGTGGTATCTGGTGGAACCGGGCGAAGCGGGCGACGCTTGGGATGCGTCCGTTCACCTCTTCAATTCCGACGGGAGCCAGGCGGAGCTTTCCGGCAACGGAACCCGCTGCGCCGCCGCTTGGCTGGCCTCTCTATGGCCGGAACGCCGGGAACTGAGGATCCGGACGGGCGCTGGGATTCGAACTTTGGTGCTCCGCGAGGGGAACGGCAAGGAGTACAAATTCTCAATGACCATGGGGAAGCCCGAGGTATTTCCCGAGGAGGAACTGGCGATTCCGGCTTCCGCTCCGATTCGGGTGACGGGGAGGCGGATCGACGTAGGCAACCCGCAATTCGCGGTGCGCGTGGATGGTTTCGCCTATCCCTGGAAAGAGCGTGGCGCGCAACTCGAAGCGCACAGCGCATTTCCGCACCGAAGCAACATTTCGTTCTACCATGCGCTGGACCGGCATCGGGTAGAAGCCCGGTTTTTCGAACGGGGGGCCGGGGCAACGCTCAGTTCCGGCACCGGCGCCACCGGCGTGGTGGCTGCCGCGCTGGCCGAGGGCCTTGTGAATTTGCCCGTAACCGTGGAAACGGAAGCGGGCGAGCTTGTATTTCACGATGAGGGCGAAGGATTGCTGCTCGACGGATGGGCACACCTGATTGGCGAAGGGATCTTCTATTGGAACGGGGAAGAGGCAGAGTGATGAATCACCTGGAACAACTAAAGGCGAAGATTGCGGATAGAAGCGCGCGCGTGGGAGTGCTGGGGCTGGGTTACGTGGGGCTGCCGCTAGCCGTCGAGTTCGCCAAGGCGGGCTTTCACGTCACGGGGATTGACGTCTCCGCCGGCAAGGTCGAGCAACTGAACCGCGGAGAGTCCTATGTCCTGGATATCGATACCGATGAATTGAAGCCGCTGGTGGAAGCGGGCCTGTTGCGGGGGACAACCGATTTCGCGGAAATCGCCCATTTGGACACCGTGAACATCTGCGTGCCGACGCCGCTGCGCAAGACGAAAGACCCCGACATGAGCTACATCGTAGCCTGCACGGAAGAACTCGCCAAGTATCTGAGGGCCGGGACACTGGTGATTCTCGAATCCACCACATACCCTGGAACCACCGAGGAGCTCTTGCTGCCGACGCTTGAGAAGAGCGGACTTAAGGTTGGGGAGGATTTCTTCCTTTGCTTCTCGCCGGAGCGGGTAGACCCTGGTAACCCCAATTACCAGACCAAGAATATCCCCAAAGTGGTGGGCGGAACCACCGCCGCTTGCACCGAAGCGGGGGCGCTCTTCTACCGGCAGGCGCTCGACACGGTGGTGCCGGTGGCGTCCACGAGCGTTGCCGAGATGGTGAAACTGCTTGAAAATACGTTCCGGATGATCAACATCGGCCTGGTGAACGAGCTTGCCATGATGTGCGACCGCATGGGCATCAACGTCTGGGAAGTGATCGAGGCGGCGGCGACGAAGCCGTTCGGCTTCATGCCGTTCTATCCCGGCCCAGGGCTAGGCGGGCATTGCATTCCCATCGACCCGTTCTATCTTTCCTGGAAAACGAAACAAGCTGGGATCGAAGCGCGGTTTATCGAACTGGCGGGGTACATCAACGGCCAAATGCCACAATTTGTCGTGGACAAGATCAGTAACGCGCTGAACGAGCATGCCAAGGCCGTCAAGGGCAGCCACGTACACCTGCTCGGGATCGCCTACAAGCGGGACATCGACGATCTGCGCGAATCCCCCGCGCTCGATATCGCCCACCTTTTGCAGCACAAGGGCGCCAGGGTCACCTTCAGCGACCCTTACATCACCCGGACCGTGAACCACGAGGGGATCGAGATCGAGCGATTAGAGGAAGGCGCGGCGCTGAACAACGCGGACTGCGTGGTGATCGTGACGGACCACCGGAACGTCGATTATGCCAACGTCAGCAGAGCCGCGAAGCTGATCGTGGACACGCGCAATGCCCTGAAGGCATTCCCAGGCACGAATGTAGTGCGGTTGTAGAGGATCCGCTCCGGGGAGCCCGTGGCGCGGACAAGTTTCGTTGCCGTTAAGGAAGACAATGCAGAATGACGGCGGTCACGTTATCGGGGCCGCCGCGCTCCTTCGCCAGAGCGATGAGCTTATCCACCTTCTGTTCAATGGTGATGGATTCTTCCAGAATTGACCGCATGTCTGAGTCCGGGACAGGCCCTGTAAGGCCATCCGAACAGAGGAGGATCTGGTCCCCGACCTCCACCTCGCCCTCGTAGTTCTGGATCTTGATCCGCTCTGTCGTGCCAACGGCCATGGTGAGGACGTGCTTATGGGGGAAGCGCTCAATTTCCTCCGGGGTCATGGGAGTGGTGGAGCAGAGTTCGTTGAGGAGCGTCTGATCGTAGGAAAGTTGCGTGAGCACGCCGGAGCGGAGGAGATAAGCACGGCTATCCCCAACATTCGAAATATAGATTAGGGGATTCTTCAGCAGCGCGAGAACCACGGTGGAGCCCATGCCCTTGCAATCGGTACTGACGCGCGCCTTGTCGAGCACGCGACGGTTGGCAAGGCCAATGGCTTCGGCGATCAGCGTGGGCGCGTCCTTTTCCCCGTCATCGTTATCCCGCAAGTATTCGGATATCGTCTCCGCGGTGATGGCGGAGGCGACTTCCCCGCAGGCGGCGCCGCCCATGCCGTCGGCGACGACGGCGAGTGAAAGGGCGGGGTCGATCAACCATGCGTCCTCGTTGTTCTTTCGGACGTTCCCCGGGTCAGTATTTCCCCAAGCTTCAAACGACGGCATGTGCTCCGGTCCACGAAAAAAGGCGGCGATCGCACGCCTTCTCAACTTTAGTGCATGACATCACAATATAGCGGAATTCACGGCGAATTGGCGCATGGGGGTCGAAAAAAGTACTGTTCGGAACCCGGCGGCGGTCCACTCTGTGCAGTCGTGGCTGTTCTCGAGCGCCGTAAGCATGGTTATTCTCCGTCGCCAATCCGGTGGAGCTTGAGAAAGTTCGTGCTGCCGGGCCGCCGGATGGGGTGGGCAGCGACAAAAACCACGCCGTCTCCCTTCTGGACCAAAGCACGATCCACAAGAGTCCGTTCCATCAGAGGCAGCATTTCATCGGTCGTGCCTGCGCGCTCGACCAGTACCGGATGGACGCCGAACACCGGGGCCAGCCGGCGCGCCGTTTCTTCAATGTGAGAAAAGGCGTAGATCGGTTCACTGGGGCGGTAGCGGGCCACGAGCCGCGCCGTGTACCCGCTCGTGGTAAACACGACGATCGCCTTCGTACGCGCAGCGCGCCCGGCGTGGTAGGCCATGTCGGCGATGATTTCCGCGTAGCTCGGGTTCGGGCGATGGGGAGGCTCCCGGAGCAAGTCGAAGCGCGACGAGCCTTCCACCTCGAGCGCGATTTTCGCCATGATCCGCACGGCATCGATGGGGAACTTGCCCACGGACGTCTCCGCCGACAGCATGACGGCATCCGAACCGTCGAAGATGGCGTTCGCCACATCGCTCACTTCGGCGCGCGTCGGGGTGGCGGATTCCACCATGGATTCCAGCATTTGCGTTGCCGTGATCACGAAGCGGTTGTGCCAGCGCGCACGCTCAATGATGGATTTCTGAATGTGCGGGACGCGCGCCAGGTCCATCTCCACGCCGAGGTCTCCGCGCGCCACCATGACGCCGTCGGTTTCGGTGAGGATCCCCTCCAGGTTGTCCCACGCCTGGGGCTTTTCAATCTTTGAAATGATGGGGATGCGTGAATCGCGTTTGCGGAGTTCTTCCCGCAGTTCCCGCACATCGTCGGCGGTTCGAACGAAGGAGAGCGCCACGAAGTCAAACCCGCGATCTACGGCGAAGTTGAGATCGTCCAGGTCTTTCTCCGTGAGTGAGGGGGCGCTGACCGCGATGTTGGGTAAATTAATGCCCTTGTTATCGCCGACGGCGCCGCCCCGGATGACCTGGCAGCGCACATTCGGGCCCACGACGTCGATCACTCGAAGTTCCACCACGCCGTCGTTCAACAGAATCCGCTCTCCCGGCCCCACATCGTCAACCAGGTTCGTGAAATTCGTGGAGGCGCGCCTGCGGTCTCCGAGAACCTCTTCCACGGAAATCGTGAACTCCTCGCCCGCGGCGAGCGTTTCGCTCCCGTTTGCGAACTTCCCGAGCCGGATCTTCGGACCCTGAAGGTCGAGTAGACAGGCGATATTGCGGCCTATGTCCGCAGCCACCTGCCGTACCATGGTCAGGCGGCGCTGGTGCCCTTCGTGCGTGCCGTGGGAGGCATTGAAGCGGAAGATATTCACGCCGGCGGAAATCATCTCTTCGATGATTTCCGGGCTATCCGAAGCGGGGCCGAGTGTGGCGACAATCTTGGTTTGACGCATGCGCTACGATAACTCCTTGTGCCGGAACTTTCCGAACGCCCTTCCCTATGTCACTGTACCAAGCCGTAATTCTTGCGATATTGCAAGGCCTCACCGAGTTTCTCCCCATCAGCAGTTCCGCACATCTGGCGCTTTTCCCCTGGCTTTTCGGCTGGCCGGACCAAGGCCTCACCTTCGACATCGCGCTTCACGCCGGCACCCTGCTGGCCGTTCTGATTTACTTCGCCAGGGATTGGTGGCACCTCATTTTGTGGGGTTTTGGGATTCACACCGAGTCTGCTCCGGAGTATGTGAAGGAAAACCCGCGTTTGCTCTGGTGGCTCGCCGCGGCGACGGTTCCGGTGGGCGTAGCGGGCGTTTTTCTGAAGGATATGGTCGAAACGTCTCTGCGAAGCCCTTATGTGATCGGCACGATGCTCATTCTGGTGGGCGTATTGATCGGCTATGTCGACACGCGCGGTAAACGTAATAAGCAACTGGGCGCGATGAGTGCCGCCGACGTCCTCGCGGTAGGCTTCGCGCAGGCGCTCGCGGTGGTTCCAGGGACGTCACGGAGCGGCATTACGATTGCAGCGGCGCTGTGGCGGAACCTCGATCGCGCGGCGGCAGCCCGGTTTTCGTTCCTGCTCTCCACGCCGGCAATCGGCGGCGCGGCATTGCTCGCGTTCAAGGACATGGCCGAAGCGGGCGGCGTGGAACCGGGGATGTGGCCGCTCTTTGCGATCGGAATTAGCGTGAGTGCGCTCACCGGCATTCTGGTGATCGGCTTCTTCCTGCGCTTCCTTCGCCAAAACACCCTTCGCTTTTTTGTTCTTTACCGCATCATTTTTGGCATAATAGTGATACTTCTGGCCATGTTACGGCCGTTGGCGGGATGAGATCACCGGCACCAGCGCGACGCTCTCGAATTTCGGAGGGGGCGGGCTTTCTCCTTTTCGCCTTCAGCGTGCTGGTATGGCTGAGCCTGTTTTCCTACAACGTGCAGGACCCTTCCTGGAACTCCGCTGCCTCCCGCAGCGACCCACACAATTTAATTGGTCTGTTCGGCTCTCATATCGCCGACTTTGCACTCCAGAGCTTCGGCCTGGCTGCATTCACACTTCCACTCTTCCTGCTTCTGCTGAGCCTGCGCTGGATTCGCTCGCGCGAGATCGGCTCCATCCCGGCGCGGCTGGTGGGGACCATGCTGATTCTTGTGGCGCTCTGCACGGGGTTAACTTATCTCAGCCGTTGGGAATGGTTCCAGGGGGCGATTCACGCGGGAGGAGTTCTGGGCCTGCTGGTTCGCGATGCGCTGACGTTTTACCTCAACCCGATCGGGACTCTGATCGTCGCGGTCACGATGCTCGTAATGGGCTTATTCCTCTGCTCCCGTTTCTCCATCATGGGCGCGGCGGATTGGCTGGATGCGCGGATTACGCAAGCGCAGGAATCCGGCCAACCGAGCGGATTTTACGGCTGGCTGGCCGAACGGCGGCGCCTGCGGGCGGAAGCGTCCGATGCCCGCCGCATCCGGCATGAAGAGGCGCGCCTGCAGAAAGAGGCCGCGCGGGAAGAGCGCAGGCTGGCACGCGCCAATGCGAAGGCCGTCCGGGAGGGAGAAAGCGATGAGCCCCGGACGGGGCGTCATCCGTTTGACCAGGTACGGCAGATTCCGATTGTGCCGGAAGACGCGGGTTATGCGGATGCTCCCGGCCTGCGGGCCGACCTGGACGCCATGCGGGAGATTACTCAGGCTTCCGGCGCGTCTGCGCGAGGCGCTGCCCGTATTGAAGAGACGCCGCCTTGGGAGACTGCAGCACCCGCCCTTGGTGCTATCGGCAGCCACGCGCCCGGCAGCATCGGCGCCGAAGCAGCCCCGGAAGACGAGGAAATTCCGATCGAGCTTCTGGAAGAGGTCGAGGAACAATCCGTTCCACGCGCTGCTTGGGAGTTGCCCCCAAGCCAGCCCAGCATCTTGCAATCCGCCGCGGAGACGCCGGCTCGCAAGATCGCGTGGCGTGCGCCTTCGACGGAATTGCTCCGCGAACCTGCTCCGCGCAGCGCTCTCGATGAACAGGAGCTCAAGGACACCGCCGTCCGCATCAAGAGCAAGTTTGAAGAGTTCAACGTTTTGGGCAACGTGGTGCAAATCAATCCCGGCCCGGTGGTGACGACGTTCGAGTTCAAGCCGGAAGCGGGCATCAAGTACAGCAAGATGACCAACCTCACGGAGGATCTCTGCCTGGGTTTGCAGGCGGAATCCGTGATGATTGAGCGAATTCCGGGTAAGCCGACGGTGGGCATCGAAGTGCCCAATACGCGCCGCGACACCATCGTCCTGCGGCAGATTCTCGAATCCGACGAGTTCCGGAGTTCCGCTTCCCGCCTGACTTTCTGCCTCGGCAAGGACATTCGCGGGCGGATCAAGGTGGCGAGCATGGAACAAATGCCCCACCTGTTGATTGCCGGTTCGACAGGCGCGGGCAAGTCCGTGATGTTGAACGCGCTGATTGTTTCGATTCTGTATAAATCGACTCCCGATCAGGTGCGGTTGATCATGGTGGACCCGAAGCAAGTGGAGTTGGGCATCTATGAGGGAATCCCCCACCTGCTGACGCCGGTGATCACAGACCCGAAAAAGGCCAGCGTCGCCCTGGGCAATGCGGTGATCGAGATGGAACGGCGGCTGCGGCTGCTGGCTTCCTACGGCGTGCGTAATATCGAGCAGTTCAACAAGAAGATGGAGAAGCTGCGGGAGGAATCCTCGCACGCGATCAATCTGTTCGAGGAAGAAGAAGAGATCCCGGCAACGCTCCCGTACGTCCTGTTGATTATCGACGAACTGGCGGACTTGATGATGCTCGAAGGCCGGAACGTGGAAGCCTCCATCACGCGGCTGGCGCAAATGGCGCGGGCGGTGGGCATCCATCTTGTCGTGGCAACGCAGCGCCCCAGCGTCGATGTGATTACCGGATTGATCAAGGCGAATTTCCCCGCCCGGATGAGCTTCCGCGTGGCGACGCGCGTCGACAGCCGGACGATCCTCGACGTGATGGGAGCGGAGCACCTTCTCGGCAAGGGCGACATGCTTTTCCTGCCCCCAGGATCGTCGCGCCTGGTGCGGATGCATGGCGCGTTCGTGGAAGAGCAGGAAATCAACAGCCTGGTGGCGTTCTGGAAGAATCAGGCCACGCCGGAATACGACGCCTCCTTCCTGATCGCGCCCGATGCCGAGCAGGAGGAGATGACCGAAGAAGGCGAGCAGGATGCGATGTACCGCGATGCCGTGAACGTGGTGCTCGAAATGGGCAAGGCCTCCACGTCGATTCTGCAGCGGCGCTTGCGGCTGGGCTACGGCAGAGCCGCGCGCATCCTCGACCAGATGCAGCGGGAAGGCATTATCGGGCCTCCCGACGGCCCTCGCCCACGGGACGTTCTGAAACGGCCGGACTGGGCGGATTGATTGCGGGGCGGCCTGCCCGCCTTACCTACAAGCGGCCGCGCAGGCGGTCAAGATCCCGGCGATCCCGCTTCGAAGGGCGCCCTTCGCCATCGAAATCGTAGCTGGGGAGAGATCGTTTTTCTTCGGCCAGTTTGGCGCGCTGGGCCCGGCTGGCTTCCGTCTCGCGATAGAGGGTTTGTGCAATGGCGGACGGACCCCGAACTTCGCTCAGAACCAGAACCTCGACCTCGAACGGCCCTCCCGGTGTCTGTACCTGGAGTTGATCGCCGGCACGGACTTCCCGAGCCGGTTTCGCGACGATCCCATTGGCGAGCACCCGCCCGAGATCGCAGGCTTTCGCGGCCAGCGCCCGCGTCTTGAAGAACCGTGCCGCCCACAGCCATTTATCCATCCGGACACGGCTCATCATTTCGTTGCCTCCGCACGCATCTCTCTATTCTCATTCGTTGCGGCAACGGATGCGCGCCATTGCAGGGCGGGAGCGCGCACAGGAGCCGGGCCGGACCGCTACAATCGGATTATTCCAACAACGCTCTGAGGAACGTGATGCGCGCATTTTCTATTGCTGTGTTTCTGGCGGTCTGCGCGGGGACGCTTTTCGCGCAAGGGAGCGCGGCTGCCCGCCGCACTGTCTCCGACGGCGAGGTGGAGCGGGTCCATCGCTCCGCAATCCTGATCGACACGCACAACGATGTGACGAGTTACACCGTGGATGGGAGCGATTTCGGGAAGCCCGACGCACGGCATCACAGCGATCTTCCGCGGATGAAGCGGGGCGGGATGGCCGCGCAGTTCTTCGCCGTCTATGTGGCCGCTTCCTATGCGAAGGGCAACCGCTCCGCGCACCGCACACTCGAAATGATCGATACCGTGAAGCACGACATCGTGGAGCGCTACCCCAACGATTTCCTCTTTGTCACCACGGCGCAGGGGATCCGGGATGCGCACCGGCAGGGGAAGATCGCGGCGCTCATGGGGATTGAGGGCGGACATGCCATTGAGGACAGCCTGCGGCTGCTGCGTCGCTTCTATAGCGAGGGCGTCCGCTACATGACCCTGACGCATTCGAATTCGAACAACTGGGCGGATTCCTCCGGAGACGCCAACAAACCTCATGACGGCTTGACGCCCTTCGGAGAGAAAGTGGTGGCGGAGATGAACCGGCTCGGAATGATGGTGGATATATCGCACGTCTCCGACGCCACGTTCTGGGACGTCATCCGCGTGAGCAAGGCGCCTCCATTTGCGTCGCATTCTTCGGCGCGCGCTCTGGCCAACGTGCCCCGCAACATGACCGATGAGATGATTCAGGCGCTCGCGAAGAAGGGCGGCGTCATCCAGATCAATTTCGCCTGCCAGTTCCTATCGCAGAAATCGGCGGACGCCTCAGCCGCGGCTCGGCCCCGAATTGCGCAGTCGCTGCGCGCGCTCGAGGGGAAGTACAAGAACGATCCCGAGGGGCTCAAGAAGGCGCGGCAATCGGCGATTCGTGAGGTGCAGCGGGAGTTCCCGCCCGTGCCCGCAACTCTCGAAGACGTGGTGGCGCATATCGACCACGTCGTCAAACTTGCCGGCGTGGATGCCGTTGGCATCGGAAGCGATTTCGACGGCGTGGATTGCGTACCGGTGGGCCTTTCCGATGTCTCCATGTGGCCAAACCTGACGCGCGCCCTGCTGGAGCGTGGGTATTCGCAAACGGATATCCAGAAGATTTACGGAGAGAATCTGTTGCGGGTAATGAGCGCGAATGAACGGGTGGCGCGGGAGATGGCGGCTGCGCGCTGAGACCGGCCGCGGAAACGCAAATCGGGGTTCCGGACCCACGAAGGAAGAAGGTGGCGGACCCGGAACCCCGGCTCACTTGCCGGTTCGCGCGCGGGCGAACCGGCGTTTCGAACTGGCGATTACTTCAGCAGGCCGACTTTGCGCAGAACGCTCTCAATGCCGTTCTTGTCGATATCCCGCATCGCCGCCGCGGAGACCCGCAGACGCACAAAACGGTTCTCGCTGGGCACCCAGAAACGCTTCCAGTGAAGGTTCGGATTCCACTTCCGCTTCGTCTTGTTGTTGGCGTGGGAAACATTGTTCCCAGACATCGGCTTTCTGCCGGTGATTGCACAAACTTTTGCCATAATCCGATCCTCAAGGAAGTTTGCCCGCGAAATCTCTTCGCTGGCCGTTTGCCGGGCACGCGGGCACGAATGTGCCGCAGGCCACAATCTCCTAGTTTACCCGATCCGGGAGCCTCAGGCCAAATTCGGTATTTTCCGGCCCAAGGAAGGGCGAATGACGTGACGAGTGGGGTTTTCGGCGGCGCGACTTCGGCCGCTCTCCACGGCACAGGCTCAAACGGGTTACGCTGGCGGTATGCGATGGATTCCGTTCATGCTGCTGATTGCAATTTCTCTTGGCGCCCAGACGGCGCGCGCTCCGAAGCGAATCCTGGTGGAGGGGCACCGCGGGGCGCGTTGGGCGATGCCGGAGAATACGATTCCGGCCTTTCGCCATGCCATCAAAGTGGGCGCGGACGTGCTGGAACTGGATGTCGGCGTTACGAAAGACAACGTGCTCGTCGTTTCGCACGATCTTGAAATCAAGCCGGCAATCTGCAAGGGTCCGGCGGCGTTTCCCCGCGCCATCCGGCAGTTGACGCTGGCCCAGATCAAACAGTTCGATTGCGGCTGGATGAAGAACCCGGACTTTCCCGAGCAGCAGGCGATCCCCGGAACGCGGATGCCCACGCTCGCAGAGGTATTTCGCGAACTCGCCCCGCTCGGCAGCTTCCGCTTCAATGTCGAGATGAAGAGCAACCCGGCAAAGCCCGAGTTGACGCCGCCGCCGGACGAGTTCGCCCGGATGGTGCTTGCCGAGATCCGCAAATTCAAGCTGGAAAAACGGGTGGTCGTGCAGAGCTTCGATTTCAGCTTGCTTCGCGCGCTCGGCCGGATAGCGCCGAAACTCTCGCGGGCGGCTCTGTTCAGCGCGAAAGGGGACGGATTTCTGGCCATCGCCAAAGAGGCCGGTGGCGTGGACGTACTTTCTCCGCAGTTGCGGCTGGTGACGCCGGAGAACGTCCGGGAAGCACACGCTGCCGGGTTGACCGTGGTGCCCTGGACGGCGAACCAGCCCGAGGAGTGGCAAACGCTCATCGATGCGGGCGTAGACGCAATCATCACGGATCATCCGGAGGGGCTGGTGCAATACCTGAAAGCGCGAAATCTGCACTAGACACCGCCCGAGGAACGAACGGGGGAAGCCCGGCTGCCGGCTCTAACTGCGCATGCGGGTGATGAGGTACGCCCCGGCCAAAAGAAACAGCCCATCCGGAGCCCACGCGGCGGCCACCGCGGGAAGATGATTCAGGTTGCCGACCTGCTCGAAAAGGGAATTGGCCACCCAGTACGCAATCGCGATCCCAAAGCTGAACCCCACGCCCGCCATGGCGCCCCGGTTGCCCGCGAGGAAGGCGAAGGGAATCGAAATCAGCGACATGATGAAGGCGAACAACGGCACGGAGAATTTCTTGTGGAGCTGGATACGGAGCCGCACGGTATCGAAGCCGCTCTGCCGCAGATCCTCAATATAGTGCTCCAGTTCGAGGAAGTTCATCTGTTTGTCTTGCTTTACTTCTTTGAGGAAGTAGCCGGGGGGCTCGTTTAGCTCGCGGATGGGCGCGAAATCGAAGCGCCAGAAGTTCGTTTCCTTCACGCCGTCGATATCGCGGATCCAGCCCTTGTGAAACACCCAGGCCCCCAGTCCGGGTTCCCATTGCGCGTATTCGGCGCGCATGTGGCGCCGGATGCGGAACGGATTCATTGCGAACTCGAAGACCGAGACATCGATCATCTGGGCCTTATCCGGATCGAAATACTTGTAGTAGTAGATGCGATTGCCTTCGCCGTAAATCCACTGCTTGCCGGGGTTGAGGTAGGTCTGCGCGGGCCGCCCCTTGATTTCCAGACGAATGCCATCCTGGATGCGGTTCGCTTCCGGAACGTAGTAATAATCGAACGCGAAGAGGGAGACGCTGAGCAACAGGCTCGCGAGCATCACCGGCAGCGCGAGGCGTATGACGCTCACGCCGCAGGCCCGGTAGGCCGTCACTTCGTTGTGTTTCGTCATCACCCCGAAGGTGACCAGTACGGCCACCAGCACGCTCATCGGCGTGGCATCGTAAATGAGGCGCGGCGTGAGGAAGAAGAGGTATGTGAACATCCGCGACATCGGGATGCCGTTTTTGATCATGCTGCTGAGCAGTTCAAAGAACGTATAGACGTGGGTGAGCAGCACGAAGCTGGCGAGGAAGACCGCGAAGTAGAACAGGAAGCTGTTGAGGATGGCGGTATCGATCAACTGCGGCAGGAAGTGAATCTGCGGCAGCGAGAAAGGTTTCGTGGAGCGGCTGCGCCGGGGAATCCGGGCCAGGAGCGCTTTCCAGCGGAACTGGAGGCCCGTCATCCAATCCGAATCGCCGGGGCGTTCGAGACGGAGAATGAGGATGATGCCGGTGACGCCGAAGACGATGTTCGGGAGCCACATGGCCAGCCACGCGGGCATGGTTTGCCCCCGGGCGAGGCCGACCGCGGTCACGAGCCCCACGTAATAGAGAAACGCGAGCGCCACCGTGAGTACCACCGCGGTCGATTTGCCGCCGCGCCGGGTGCTCACGCCCAGCGGCATGCCGATAAGGCAAAGAAGCAGACAGGCAAACGGTAGGGCGAGCCGCTGATGCCATTCAATTTGCGCTTCCACGCTATTGGGGAGTTCGCGATAGAGCGGCCCCATATCCATCTCGGCGTATGCCTTGGCGCGCAACTCTTGCGGGGCCTGGGCGATGAGCACCTGCTCGCTGCGGGGGAACGACGAGTTGAAATACTCATTATCGGTTTCTCCCGCCTCGTGGGTGGATCCGTCGAAAAGGGACAGTTGGATGCGGTTGTTCTTCACGTCCGGCGTGGCGATGGTTTCCCGCGCAACCGTGATGAGTGGGCCGTTGCTCTTGCCGTTCGGATTTGCGGCGTCCCGCTCATCCGGGGAGCGCGTGTCCGCGATGAACACATTCCTCCAGCGGACGGTGTGGCCGGGAATCACATCCCCCACGTACAGCACCATGCCGGGGAACTGTTCCTCGAAAATGCGCGGCTGAATCTCGGCGGTGAGCTGGTCCGCGATGAGCCGGTTGAGGACGCGGTAAGTCTCCTTGATGGCCGCCGGTGTCAGCACCGTGGTGCCGAAGGCGGTGAAAAGGGTGGTGAACCCGGCGAACACGAGCACCGGCCTCAGGAGCATGCGAGCCGACACGCCGTTGGCGCGAATTGCCGTGATCTCTCCGTCGGACGCCATGCGGCTGAGCCCGATCAGCACGCCCACGAGAACGCCCAGGGGAATCGTAAACGTCAGCGCGGGCGGAAGCACCAGCAGGAAGAGCCAAACAACATCGGCCAGCGAAGCGGAACCCCGCACCATAGACTCAAACAGCTTGCCGATCCGTTGCAGAAAGAGCACAAACGTGAAGAGGGTGACCCCGAGCACGGTGCCGCGGATGCACTCCATCAAAACGTAACGGCTCAACAGACGCATGGCAGTGTTCGAAGGCGCTCCCGGAACTCTACTTGACGGCCGGAAGCGGCGGAGGAGCCACGAGCGGCTCCGTCCTCGTCTCGACGCGAATGGGCTCCAACTCCACTTCTTCCAGGAGAAGCGAGGGGCAGATGACCGACGTTTCCGCCACGTAGGTTCCCACGCCGATGGGTGCGAACGTGGCGCCATTTTCCAGGAAATGGAAGACATGCGGCGTATCGCCGGCCACAATGTCGCGAAGCGCGCGAATCTCTAACTCACGGAAATTGACATCGCGAATCAATTCTTCGCGGCCATCCGGATAGATGCGGTACACCATGAGAGGCAGGCTCACCGGAACTTTGCCGGTGTTCGTTGCATTGCCGCTGAAGATGACGCGCAGCGCGTTCTGATCTCCACCGGAAGGAAAATCGAGTTTGCGCACAATAATGCCGTAAGGCTTGTTGGCGGCCTTCACCTGCTCAAGGAGCTTGGCGCGCAACTGCGTCTCGGGAACCGATTCGCGCGCTTCGATGAAGAGATTGCTCGCCGCTCCGCGTGCGGCGCCGAAAAGGCCATGGAGGCGGGCGCGGCCATTCGAAACCTCGCCCGGCGAGCTGGGCGTCCGCGTGCGGAACATGGCCTCGAGACGGCCGTCGCGGATGACGGTGAGCGGCTCCGGCTTCACCGCCTCAAGGTCGATGAGAGACGTGCCTAAAAGCGGCTTGCCCTGAAAGCTGGTGGCCGCCGGATCGTCGCGCACGGTGAGGATTTCCGAAACGATCCGCGTGCCGATGCGGCCTTCGAGTTCAAGACGCGGCCAGTTGAGCGGGCGGTTCGGCACGGAAACCGGCTTGCGGGGAATCCATAATTGCCTGCCGATCAATTGCGCGGTGAGCTGCGGCGCGGCCTCGCCTTCAAATAAGATAGGGCCGGTATAGGCTTCGCCTCGCGGCGCCTTCTGCCGCGCGGCAATTCCATCGGCCAGCTTCACCACGGCATCGTGAAGCGCGCTGTCGCTCGGAAAATCCGCCTCCTTGAACCCGAGAAACTCCGCGCCATCCCAGATCTCACTGCCCTGGTCGCTCTTCCCCTTCGCGACGACGCGAAGGAAGCCGATGGCGAAGGGCCGGCGGACCACCGCACCTTCCGAATTCACCTGATACTCCACGCCGCGCGAGTAGCCGAATTGCACCTGCGAATCCAGAATTGACGGGTAACGAAGAAAGACCTCGGAGAGAGATCGCGTGACGCGGTCCCAACGGGATTTATCAAAGTTCGCGGGTTCGCCGGGAAGCACCATGACGGTGGCCGGACCGGGGGTAAAATCGGGGAACTCCTGGATCTGCTGGAGGTTCTGCATCGAGGCCTTCTTGTAATTGAAAGCCTGCACGGACCCCTTATACGCCATGTCCGTGAGCAGCCACCAATCGCGCCGCATCAAGGGATAATCGGGCTCCAGGGGGAACGATTGCGCGTCGAAGCGAGTTCCCTGATAGATACCGGAAAGCAGGAAGTTGGTATCGTCGCTCTCGTAGTTCCCAACCCGCGCTTTCACCTGGGGAAGGCGCAAGTGGCTTTCCCCGCGGTTCACCAGGGCGCCGAGGCTATAGCTTACGAGGAATCCGTCGCCCCGGGCAAAATTGTAATTCAAATAATAGAGCGGCGCGCCCACCATCATCCGCAAATCCCGGGAGCGGTTGAGTTCGTCCACCATCGCGCGAAGGTTTTCGTCGCCCTTGGCGGCGGCGGGCAAGGCCACCTGGGCGGACGCGGATGGGGTGGCAAGGCCCACGAAGCCGGAGAGGGCTGCGAGCAGGAGTGCCGGGGCGAACAGCGCGCGGCGGACGGAGGCATGCCAGGCGAAGCGGGTCATTCGGATGCGCCTCCCGATGCCGGCGGCTCCGCTAACAAGGGGGGACGGTCTTCCGCCTTGGCGCGGCGCTGGGTTTCGATTTCCGTAATCAGGAGCGCGGGCGAGACAGCGGCCACGGGGATGCTGCCGGATTCCGCGCCACAATAGCCGTTGAAGACTTCCCCGCCCTGCGCAGCGGCGGCAATCTTGCCGAAGCTGGCGAGGGGCGTGCCCACGATATCCACGCCGCGCACGAGTTCGTCGGGGCGTCCATCCGCGTACACCCGGTAAACGACGAGCGGGATCACCGTGAAGGCCTGCAAGCCCGTGCGGCCCGTGGTCGTATAGCCGCCAGTGACCTTATCGAAGTACAAACCGTAGGGCTTCGATTGCCGCTTCACTTCCTCGCGCAGGAGTTCACGCAGCCGCGCTTCCGGCACGGTTTGCGCTGCTTCAACAATCAGGTTCGATTGCCGGCTCACCACCTCCGCGCCGGGCGCGCGCCGCCCATGCCCATTCGAATGGGGGAATCCCTCGATGGGGGAGCGGGACATCAGAAAATTGCGGAGAATGCCGTTCTCCACCAGTTGCACGCGCTGCGCCTTCACGCCTTCATCGTCGTAGGCATACCAGCCCATGAGATCCTGGTTCTCAAACTTCTTCCTGGTGGGGTCGGAGACGACACTCAGGAACGCAGGCAATACCGCCTGGCCCACCTGGTTCGTGAAAGTCTGGCCTTCCGCCTCATCCTTCTGGCGATGGCCCTCCATGCGGTGGCCGAAAATCTCATGAAAGAAGACGGCGGCGGCGCTTCCCGAAAGAATCGCCGGCCCGACAAAGGGCTCGGCTTCGGGCGCGGCCAAGAGCGCCTGGAGTTCCGTGATCAGCTCCGTGATTTCCTTCTCGACGACGGCGTCGCCCGGCAAGCCCTCCGGCTTCTCCGCTTCAAAGGAGCGGTCCAGCGCGAGATTCATGCCATTGGCGGCCTTCGCCTGCGCGCCCACAACGAGACGCGCGAACGTCCGCCCATGGCGAAGCCGCGACCCCTCGCTATCGGTGAAATAGCGGTTGTCCGCACTGGCGGTGAGGCGCACCTGCGAGGTGAGAATGCCGCGCTTTCCCTTGAAGATCGCGGACCATTTCCGGACGCGCGGTTCCCAGGTGGAGCGGTCCAGCGTTTGGACGGCGAGGGGCTGTAAATCGTTGACCACCGGGGCGCTCGAAAAATCGGGACTCCGGTCTTTCTCCGCGACTTTCACTTCCTGAGTGGATTTGAGAATCGCCAGGCGCTCCGCGGCAGCGCGGTAGGCGCGGTCCGTATCGCGCCAAAGGATACGGTCGATCGGAGCCGGTTTGTCCTCCTGGGAGAGGAAGCTGCCGGAAGTAAAGCGGGGAGCCGCCCCGCGCGCGCGATGGTAATTGTCGAATTGCGCGTCGCCCAGGCGGATGCTCGTATCGAGCACGCGCTGGCGCCCGGAATCGCTCAAACGCAATGCGCCCAGGCTGGCATCCACCACCGTGGTCTGCACGTCGGTGACTTCATACGAGAGGTAATACGGCTTGATCTCCGCTTTCTCCCGCAGCACCGTGTAATTACGCATCAACTCCGCATGCATGATACCGAGCAGATCCTGCGCGGGAGAGCGCGCGGCGCCGGCCAGCAGCACACAGAGGAAGACACCGCCCAGAAAGGCCCTTTTCACGGTTCTCAGCATAGCATGCGGACGCGGGAGGGCCCCTTTTCGATACGGCCGCAATCGCGTGGATCGCTTCCCGGTTATTCGAGATGGAACACCTCGCGGAACATGGGGAAGCGCTCGCCCGGCTCCAGGGGCTCCAGAGGCTCGAAGAGCGGCCCCATGAAAGCCTGCCAGCGTTGATTGACCGGGGCTTCGTCGAGTTTGTTCCATGCGGCTTCAAAGTCTTCGACGCAGAGAACCAGAATCAGGTCCCGCCCGCGGCGAAAGATGGAGTAATCCGAGATGCCCACCTCCTTGAGCTTGGCGAGCAATTCCGGCCACACGCGGGTGTGCTCCAGATCGTACTGTTCAACACATTCCGGCTTGACGCGCAGTCGAAACGCATAGCGTGGCATTTGGGGCCTCGTGACCTGTCCTCGATAGTCTAGCCTACCAGGGGAGGCTAGCCGGTGCGATCCGGTATCAATCGGTCCAGCGGGCGGAGCTCTGCTCCGGTGATTGCGAGCGTGGATGGCGCGGCCGGAGCAACACGATTCATCATCGTCATCCGGAAGATCCGCCAGTTGAGAATACAGAACACCGCGATCCGATTCACGATCCGCCCGGAAGCCTGCAACTTCGACGCCTCGGCCCGGCAACCAGATTTCCGGATCTTGTGGAAGGCTCGATCTTCCATCGCATCGCGTACCAGGAGAGCTTCTCCAGTGCCTCCGCGCGCGCACGTACCGGCAAGTTCGTGATCCATCTCCAATCGACCGGAGACCCTCCGGATGGGGCGTTTCGCTCGCGCGCGTGGCTCACAGTCAATGGGAGGGAAGGATACCTCTTCCGCTTGCCGGCGGGAGGGAAGACTTCCAAACGCTGGCGCCTGACTTCGAGAGTGGCCCACGGCACGCGTCCCTTGCCAGCCCGGACTGCGACTTGGTGAACCGCCTTCCCTTTCGCGTCCTTCATCACCGCCGAAATCGTTTGCTTGCCATCGACGGCAAGACAGTCCACGCAAGTGCGAATGAGAAAGTTCGCGCCCTCGGCCTGGGCAGCGCGGAACCTCCCGTAGATGTCACTCTCCCGGTCCCAAAACTCACCCGTGCTCTAACTTTCTCTCGGCAGCCTGAGTTGTATTTTCAATAATTTGCGGTGTTCAACTTGCGCCCTGCTACCGTCAGAAGTGTGCCTCGCGAGTTTGTGGTTCTCCGTTTGACACGAACGTTCCAATCGCTTATCATGGCCATGTGAACTACCTTGGCCATGTAATGCCGCATGGCCGTGTGATGATCGAGGATCATGAGGGCCGCTGAACACGATCTTGACCGACTCGTTGCCCACGCTTTTCGCCGGGCATCTTGGCGCGTCCATCACCCTCGACAAGGCGAGGGCCCGCAGCCAGACCTCATTGTGGAGGGCGGGGGGCGCAAGTACGTCGTCGAGATCAAGCGATCCTCGGAGGGTCGGCGCGATCGGGTG
>JADYZL010000343.1 GCA_020853155.1 Bryobacterales bacterium | reverse complement strand
GCTGATGACGCGGCGAAGTTGCGGTGAGGTCACGAGCGCTTCGTGGATTGGCTGGCCGGAGCCTTCGAGGGTCACTTGACCCTGGATGCTTCCGAGGGCCGGCTGAGCTGACAAGGGGAGGAGGCAGAAGGCAAGGAAGACGAGGAGTTGGAGAACAATGCACAAGAAACTCGGTCGGAGAGGCATAGGTCGAACGGTGTAATCGGGAATACATTATCAGTATTGCGAACGCTCGCCGATTCTGCAACCTTCCTTGCCTGCGGCCCCCAACCCTCCACCGCGATGGATGGGTTGGGGTGCACCGGGCGCTCAAGACGCACGGGAACGCGAGCCCTCGCGGCTAATCCACGAGCACGAAAGTGATCTTCAGCGTTGCGCGGTATTCCGTGATCGCGCCGTCCTTCACGACGACTTTCTGGTCTTTCACCCAGGCGCCCTGGACATTCTTGAGCGTCTTATTCGCACGCTCAATTCCCTGTTTTACCGCGTCTTCGAAACTGATGGAGGAGGAGGAAATCACCTCGGTGACTCTTGCTACGGACATTGGAATACTCCCGAAAGAGATAGTCGCCGCGCTCGGCAGATGCGAAGCGAAACGCCGAGTTCAGCGTACCGGAATCGAAAGGGGAATGCGACCCGATGCGAGAGGGAAGCCCGATGAGCGGTGCATCGCAACCGTGAACAGCTTGTGGAGTCCGGATGTGGAGGATCGCGGATTCCGGATAGAATCCAACCATGCGGAGAATCCCGCGCGCCCGATTTCGTCGCGCGAGCGGCATCTGGAGAATAAGGTTGCAGATGATGACGAACAAGCTGTTGGATCAAAGACGAGGATCGAAGTCGCCGCGCTTGGGAATCCGGCTAGCCGCTTTGGCCCTCCTCGCCAGTCTCCAGGCATGGCCGCAACCGGCGCCGGTGACCGAAGTGATCGTGCCCGTGCCCTCCGCGCACGAACTGGCGCGGACGCACTATCACCCGGCGAATAGCCCGCGCACGCCGGCCCCCGAACCCGGCCAGGAGAATACGCCGCTGCTCTCGCCGCTCGAAAGGCCGGACGGGCAACGAGTCTCCAGCGCCCAGGAATGGTATCGCAATCGCCGGCCTGCGATTTCCGCCCAGTGGCTTGCGATTCTCGGCAAGCTTGCGCCGGTCGGGGAAGACCGGAAATGGTTCGGCGATGTAACGAAAGTCCGCGTTGTGTCCACTGAGGAAAAGGAGCACTATACGCGGATCGATCTGGAGATTCCGCTTGAGGTGGATTTCTATCAGAAGCATCTGCTGCTGTTGCCGCGCGGGCAAGGAGACGGCCCGTTCCCGGCCGTGATCGCCTGGACCTCTTCGACCCCGGATTACCAGAAACCCGAGGAATGGTGGGGCGCCGATCTGGCTTCGCGCGGGTATGTGGTGCTGACAAGCTGGTCCTTCATCCGGAACTACCGCAATCAGGCCGGCGAAAACAGGGTGAACGAGAAGGTTTATGCGCGGTTCGGCCATTGGCTCCCGATGGCGAAGATGGTGCATGACGTAGAACGGGAGGTGGAGTACCTGCGGTCGCGCCGTGAAGTGATTCCCGGCCGCATCGGATTCATGGGCTTCTCGCTCAGCGCCAAGACGGCGGTCTATGTAGGGGCATTTTCGCCCAGCATCATTGCGACGGTGGCGATCGACCCGCACATCGCGCTCAATGGAGGGACCAACTACTATGACACCTGGTATCTCGATTGGCATCACCGCTTCGACGATATCCATACGGAGGACTATCCCATTCCAGAACTGCGGGGCACCGTGCAGAGCCTGCTGAATCCGGATGTGGGGCGACCCGGTTTTGAGCGCAATCACCACGAGTTGCTGGCGCTGGCGGCGCCCCGGCCGTTCCTGCTCATCGGGGGCAGCCAGAGCGAGGCCGAGGGCGGACATTCCGACGATCTGGCGAGCTGGGGTTATTTCAACCGGGCTAAGGAGGTATATAGACTGCTCGGGATCGGCGAGCGGTTGCAGTTTGCCTCGACCGGCGATGGCCACCACGCGACCGGACCGGCGATCGACCCCGCGTGGAAGAGCTTTCTGGAGCGCTGGCTCAAGGAAACGCCGGTGGAGGGGGAGCGGCCCTAGGTTCGAAGCTCTCCCGATTCTTGCGCGCAATCATATTGTGTAGCATGGGTTCAGGGCTTCGGAGTACGCACATCTTGGGAGGATCTGGATGCTCAATCGCAGAGAATTGCTGGCAATTGCAGCCACCGTGCCGCTGACGAGCCTCAACGCCGCCGAGAAGGCAGATCGCGACCGTCTGGCCGACATGGCGATGGAACTCGCGAAGAAGGCCGGCGCCGAGTATGCCGACCTGCGCGTGAGCCGCTATGACAACGAAGGCATCTTCACGCGCGAGCGCCAGGTGCAGAACGTTTCCTCCAGTTCGAGCTACGGCTATGGCGTTCGTGTGCTCAAGAAAGGGGCATGGGGCTTCTCCGCCACCAATGACTTCCGGGAGGAGGCGCTGGCGCAAGCGGTACGGAATGCCATCGAAATCGCGGAGGCGAACGGGGCCATCCAAACCAGGCCGGTTCACCTGGCTCCGCTCAAGGCGTATACAGCGAAGTGGAAGTCCGCTTATGAGATCGACCCGTTCACGATCCCGATCGAGCGCAAAGTGGATCTGTTGATGAAGGTGAATGCGGCCGCTCTGGAAACCAAGGGGGTGGGCTTCGTCAACAGCTACGTTCGCGCGGTTCGCGAAGACCGCTACTTTGCTTCGAGCCTGGGCTCGCGGATTCAGCAGGATATCGTTCGCTCGCATGGCCAGTTCATGGTGACGGCAGTGGACCGGTCGAAAGGCGATTCACAATCCCGACGGTCCATGATGGCGCCGATCCAGCGCGGATGGGAAGCCATTGAAGAGTACCCCCTGGTGCAAGAGGCGGCTCAAGCCGGCGAGGAAGCGGTGATGAAGTTGAAGGCCCCAGGGGTGGAACCCGGCGTCTACGACTTGCTGCTGCACCCGAACCACCTTTGGCTGACGATTCACGAAAGCTGCGGACACCCGACGGAACTCGACCGGGCGCTCGGCTATGAAGCGAACTATGCGGGGACTAGTTTTCTCACGCCGGATAAGCTGGGCAAGTTCCAGTATGGTTCGAAGTGGGTGAACATGGTGGCAGACCGCATGCAGCCGCATGGGCTGGCCACGGTGGCCTACGACGACGATGGTGCGCCGGCGCAGCGCTGGTATCTGATCCGGGATGGCGTCTTTATCGATTACCAGACGACACGGGAGCAGGAGGGCCTTGTGCCGGGGGTGAAGGCGCATGCCTGCACGCATGCGGATTCGTGGTCTAGCGTCGTGTTCCAGCGGATGCCGAATGTCTCGCTCGATCCAATGGATAGCAAGCTCACGGAAGCGGAACTGCTTTCCGAAATCAACAACGGGATCCTGATTCTCGGCGATGGCAGTTTTTCGATTGACCAGCAGCGCTACAACTTCCAGTTCGGCGGCCAAGTCTTCTGGGAGATCAAGAATGGCAAGAAGACTCGCATGCTGCGCGACGTGGCCTATCAAGCGCGGACGCCGGAATTCTGGAACTCCTGCGATGGGGTGGCCGGCAAGGCCGAGTATGAGTTAGGTGGTGCATTCAACGATGGAAAAGGGGAACCGCCACAAAGTAACGCGGTGAGCCATGGCTGCACTCCCTCGCGGTTTCGCGGCGTGAACGTGATCAACACGGGGAGGAAATCGTGACGAGCGAGCAGGCGCGAGACATTACGGGCAAGGCGCTGAAGGCGGCCACCGTTCCTGAGGTGGAAATCAGCCTCTCCCATGATCGGCATGGCTTTCTGCGCTTCGCGAGGAATGCGCCCACGACAAGCGGCCTTACCCTTACGGGCCAGGCAAACGTTACCGCGTGGAAGGGCAAGCGGAAAGCCAGCGTGGCAGGAGCGGTGGATCTTGCGAACCCGAAGAGCGCCGTGGACGAGCTCAAGCGCTTGGTGGTGCAAGCGGAGCGGCTGGCCGCCATCTCTCCCGAGGACCGTGAGTATCTCCCCTTGCTGGGGCCGCAGAAGTATTTGGAAGTGAACGCCTACGATCCAGAGACGGCGGAGATGACCGCCGCAAAGCGGGCGCAGCATGTCGCGGATGCAATTCGCGTGGCGAATGAGCGCAAAGTGGTGGGGGCGGGCCTGTTCGAACAGCGCGGATCGGAGCAGGCGATCGCCAATTCCGCAGGGCTGTTTGCCTATCATCGCGGCAGTGTGGCGACATTCTCCATCACGGCACGGACACCGGACGATCGCGGGTCCGGGTATACGGCGGTCAGCTCCAGCCGGATCAGCGGGCTGGACTTCAAGGAAACGGCCGCGATGGCCGCGCACAAGGCGGTGGAATCCCGAAACGGGCGGGAGATAAAGCCGGAAGACTATCCGGCGATTCTCGAGCCGCAGGCGGTGGCGGATCTCATCGGCAACACGATGCGCGGCATCGTGGACGCGCGGAGGGCCGACGAGGGCCGCAGCGTTTTTTCGGGACCGGATGGGAAGACGCGGATTGGCGAGAGGATCTTCGACCCCAGGGTCACCGTCTATACCGATCCGGCGAACCGGACGATCCCATCGCGGCCGTTTGACGGGGACGGCTATCCCATCCGGGCGGCTGACTTCATCCGGGAAGGCGTACTCAAGAATCTCACCTATTCCCGCTACTGGGCCGGGAGGAACAAGAAAGCCGCCGGGCCTTTCCTGAATAATCTGATCATGGATGGAACGGACACACCCCTTTCGAAGCTCATAGAGAATACGGAGCGTGGCGTGCTGGTGACGCGGCTCTGGTATATTCGTCCGGTGGATCCGCAGCAGGCGCTATATACCGGGCTCACGCGGGATGGCTTGTTCTGGATCGAAGACGGAAAGATTCGGCATCCGTTGAAGAACTTCCGGTTTAATGAGAGTCCATACCGGCTGCTGGGCGATGTCGCGGAGATCGGCCAGGTGCTGCCGGTGGTGGCTGGGGAACGCTATGGCGATTTCCGCATGATGCTGCCCGCGCTGCGGCTGAAGAGTTTCCGGTTTACCTCGATCTCCGACGCAGTGTAGGCTGCGGGAGACGCGGTAGCCGATGACGTCTATCCCGGAGGGCGGCAAGCTTGCGCATGCAGACGCATGCGCGGGACGCCTCCTCCGATATCAGTGTGCAATTTCACGGGGAGACAGTGATGACGAAAGAGCTTTCGCGGCGGAACGTGCTATACGCCACGGCCGCCGCGCTACCATGGACGGCGCGATCGTACGCGCGGATTCTCGGGGCCAACGACCGGATCCAGATCGGCCAGCTCGGCTGCGGTCACCGGGCGGGCGGGCACCGGCTGATGCTGAAGAAGTCCGCAGCCACGGATTCGAAGTTTGACGTCCGGAGCGTTTGCGATCTTTGGAGCGTGAACCGGGAAAGAGCGGCGGCGAGTGTGGAGAAGCTCTTTGGCGCCCGTCCGAAGATGTTTCAATACTCCGAGCAAATCCTGGCGGACCCGGACTTGGATGCGGTGATGATCGGCACGGGCGATCATCAGCATGCAAGAGTCCTCGCGGAGGTGGTGCGGGCCGGGAAGGATTGCTATTGCGAAAAACCGATGGCGAATACGCTCGAGGATGCCAAACTTGCTCGCGACGCTGTGCGCGGCAGCAAGCAGGTGGTGCAGATGGGATCCCAGTGGCTGAGCGACCCGTATCAGTGGCAGGTTCGCGAGATTGTGCGAAGCGGAAAGCTGGGCAAGATCGTAGCCATCGACCAGAGCTGGAACTTCAATGGCCCCCGCTGGGATTCGCCGAAGAACCCGGACCTCGCCCTTCTACGTGAGCAGGACACGGATTGGAAGCGGTGGCTGCTTGGTCGGCCTTGGCGGCCGTTCGACCCGAGGGTCTACTTCGAGTTCCGCATCTTCAAGGAGTTTTCCGGGGGAATCACAGACCAGTGGTACAGCCATGGCTCCGGACTCGCCCATTTCTATCTGGATACGTTTATTCCCGACGACACCGTAGCCAACGGCGGGAT
>JADYZL010000342.1 GCA_020853155.1 Bryobacterales bacterium | reverse complement strand
CGGCGGCATTCTGGTTCTCAGCGCTAAAGTTCACCTTTACAAATACATAGTTCTTGCGCCGAAGCTCCGCGATTTCGGATTGCTCATCAAAAAACCGATCCAGGATCTTGCAGTAAGGGCACCAGGTCCCACCTACTTCGAGAAGGACGTGCTTCCCCTCGCGGCTTGCTGCAGCGACGGCGGCGCGGATATCGGCGGAGGCATCGCGGCGCGGATCAAATTCGAGGACTTCGGCGGACCCTCCGGTCTGTGATCGGCCCGTGGCGTCCGGCGCGCCCAGCGTCTGCCCCCGTACCGCCTCCGGGACCCGCTCAAAGTCACCCTCGTCGAGCACAACGACGCCGTCCGATTCCGCGGAATGCTTCGCGGACGGCTGCGAATGGGATTGCATTGGCAGGCCCAAGCCCAGGCACAGGGACACGACCAGCATTCGAACTGCGCGGCGAATCGCCTGCATTTCTAGCGTCACCCTACCAGTGTAGGGGCAGATTGGCGGAATTGAAGCCAATCGATGGGACTGGTTGCCGATTGCCGGACGGGTACGCGGGAGGCTTTCTGAGCCGAGTTCGCTTGTCAACCTTTCGCAACGCCGACGACCGCGTGGACCAGGAGCATCACCATGCCCAAAGGGATCAGGTAGCGCCATCCGACGTTCATGAGTTGATCATAGCGGAGGCGCGGGAAGGTGCCGCGGATCCAGATCATCGAATAGATGAGCAGGCTGAGCTTTGAGAAAAACCAGAAGGGTCCGGAGAGGGCCGCGGCGATCGGGGGAACCAGGAACAGCGCGGCACAGCCAAGCAGGAAGACCCCCACGGCGATCAATACCAGGCGCTGATGCAAGAGCTTCAATCTGCGCACGAGGTATAGCGAACCGAGACCTGAGAGACCGAACACGAGGACGGGAGCTCCCACATTGAGCGGAACTTCGAGGAAAGCCACATTGGCGAACGGACGCAGCCAACCGCCGAGGAACAGTGTGACGGCAACCCCGGCGACGACGCACATCGCGGCATACTCGGCGAGAAAGAAGAGCGCCCAGCGGAAGCCGCTGTACTCCGTCATGTAGCCGGCCACGAGTTCCGATTCCGCTTCTGGAAGATCGAAAGGCGCCCGATTGGTTTCGGCCGTGGACGCGATGAAGTAGATCACGAAAGAGACGATCATCAGGCCGTAGTTATCGAAGATGCCCCACAGGTGCTGTTGCTGCTGCTTCTCCACAGCGGCCACCATGCTGAGGGACCCGGCGGCCATTACTCCGCCGAGCAAGCCGAGGGCCAGAGCCACTTCGTAGCTCACCAATTGGGCAGCGCTGCGGAGTGAGCCTAGAAGGGAGTAGTGCGAATTGGAACTCCAGCCCCCCAGAATCACGCCGATGATTCCCACGGAGGACATCGCCGCCACGGCGAGAACACCCACGTTGACATCCGCCACGATGATCCCTGCGCCGAAGGGGATGAAGCCTAGCGCGGCAAGCGCGGTGATGGCGGCGATGACGGGGGCGATCCAGAAGATCCGGCGGTCGGCGTCGTCGGGAATCGTGTCTTCCTTCAGCAGAAGCTTGAGCGCATCGGCGATGGGCTGCAGAAAGCCGTGGGGGCCCGTGCGCATCGGGCCGAGGCGTGTCTGCATGTCCGCGAGCACCTTGCGCTCGACGAGCACCAGGTACCCGGCCACCAGCGGAAACAGCGCGATGATTGCCACGCCGGTGGCCAGCGGTACGAAGTAGGGATGCGCCATCATTTCGCCCATCGAGCTTCTCCTAACGCAGAATCGACATTCCCGCCAGCCTGAGGAATGGCTCGGCAAACAAGCCCAGGCCGATCGTTCCCACGCCGGCCCCCACAATCGCCAATCGCAGCCCCAGGCTGGGAATAAGGTTCATCGTGCCGGAGGGAGATTCCAGGAACATCGCCCGGACCACACGGAAGTAGTAGTAGATCGCCACCGCGACATAGAGCACGCCGATGAGGGCCAGCCAGTAATGGCCGGTCTCGATGAGCGCGAGGAAAATGAAGTACTTCGCGATGAAGCCCGCAGTGGGCGGAATGCCCGCGAGCGAGACCAGGAACACGAGCATCATCACCGAAGCGGGCCCATTTCGCCGCATCAGCCCGTGCAGTTCTTCCATGGTCTCTCCGCTCGCGTCTCGCTGCCGCAGGCCAATCAACACCAGGAACGCACCGAAGTTCATGAATGTGTAAACAAAGGCGTAGATCACGACACCCTTGATGCCCGTATCGTTCCCGGCCACGAGGCCGAGAAGCATATAGCCGGCGTGCGCAATCGCGCTGTACGCAAGCATGCGCTTGATGTTGTGCTGGCTGAGCGCGCCAAGATTGCCGACCGTGATCGTGACGATGGCAACGAGCGCAATCATGGGTTCCCAGACTTCTCGGGAACTCGCCAGCGGCCCTTCAAACAGACGCAGGAGCATCGCGATCGCAGCGGCTTTTGAGCCCACCGCGAGGTAAGCCGTCACGGGGGTTGGAGCACCTTCATAAACGTCCGGCGCCCACATGTGGAAGGGAGCGGCCGCGAGTTTGAACAGCACGCCCACGGTAGTTGTGATAATCGCGATCACCAACAACGGCTCGTCGAGGGGCCGGGAGGCGAGCGCGACGGTGATTTCCGTGAGGTGCGTTGAGCCCGTCAGGCCGTAGAGTAATGAAAAACCATACGCCAGGAAGGCGCTCGAAAACGAGCCGAGGATGAAGTACTTGATGGCGGCTTCATTCGAACGCTTGTCCCGTGCGAGGAAGCCCACCAGCACGTAAAAAGTGATCGTCATCAGTTCGACGCCGATAAACAGGCTTACGAGTTCCGTGGCCGAGGCCAGAAAAAACATACCGCATTGGGCCATCAGCAGGAGGGCGTAGTATTCCCCGTGATTCTCCCGTTCCTCTTCGAGGTAGCGATAGCTGACCATGGCGGCCAGCAGCGCGGCTACAAGGAACATGAAGTTGAAGAAGATAGAGAATCCATCGATCGAGAGCAACCCCTTGAAGGCCGCAACCGACGAGACCCCGGCAGATTTGAGGTAGGCGAACTGGCGGAATAGAGCCACGGCCACGAAAACTTCGGCGACGATGACAAACCATGCGAGGTACCGCTTTTCGCGTGCGGACGGAAACAGCCACAAATCGAAGAGAAAGATCGCGCAGCCGAAGAGGCCCATCAACAGTGCGGGCAGAATCGCGAAGTGGTCTAAACTCGTGTAAAACTCACTCATCGCTGCGCAGCCTCCACTGGTTTCTCCGCGGGCATGCCCTGGTAATAGCCGGGCCGCACCCGCTCGACAATCTGTGCGACGGGTTTTTCAAGCACATCGAAATACGGCTTCGGGTAAATGCCGATCCAGAGCGCCCAGGCAATTAAAGGCACGAAGATGGCGATCTCGCGCAGATTGAGGTCGGGTAGCCCGAGATTCTTGACGTTCGTAATTTGGCCAAGCATGGTGCGCTGGAAGAGCCAGAGCAGATAGGCCGCGCCCAGAATCACGCCGATCACCGCCACCGCGGCCCAGAGCGGATTGCTCTCAAAGGCCCCCTGCAGGATTGTAAATTCCCCCACGAATCCGTTGAGCATCGGGAGCCCCGCCGAACTCAGCATCGCGATGGCGAAGACGGTGGCGAACTTGGGCATTACGTGCGCCAAGCCTCCATACTCGCCGATCTCGCGGGTATGGCGGCGTTCATAAATCACACCCACGATGAGGAAGAGCATGCCCGTGGAGATGCCGTGGTTGATTTGCTGGATGACGCTGCCGGCGATTCCGTTCGGGTTGAGGGCGAAAATCCCCAGCGTGCAGAACCCGAGGTGGCTGACGGACGAGTACGCCACGAGCTTCTTCCAATCCTTCTGTACCAGGCTCACCAGAGCGCCATAGAGGATGCCGATGAGCGAAAGCGTCACCAGCGCGCGTACGATCACGAGGCTGCCCGAAGCATCGGGAAGCAGTGGCAGCGAGAATCGCAGAAAGCCGTACGTGCCCATCTTGAGAAGGATGGCCGCGAGGAGGACGGAGCCCGCCGTGGGGGCCTCCGTATGCGCGTCGGGTAGCCAGGTATGGAAGGGGAACATCGGCACTTTGATGGCGAAGCCGATGAAGAGCAGCCAGAACACCCATTGCTGCGTCGCGATTGGCATCGCGGTGCGGAGCAGTTCCTGAATGTTGAACGTGTAGACGCCAAATTGCGCATGGTGCGCAAAATAAAGCACCAGCATCGCCACCAGCATCAGAACGCTCCCGGTGAGCGTGTAGAGGAAGAACTTGATGGCGGCATACAGTTTGCGCGGCCCGCCCCAGACGCCGATGAGAAAGTACATCGGGACCAGCACCACTTCCCAGAACACGTAGAAGAGGAAGAAATCGAGTGCGAGGAACACGCCGACCATCCCTGTCTCAAGCAGGAGCAGCATGGCGTAATACGATTTGAGGCGGTCTTCGACGGCGCTCCAGGAGCAGAGAATCGAAAGGAAACTCATCACCGTGGTGAGCATGACGAGCAGCAGGCTGATCCCATCGAGGCCAAGCGTGTAGCGAACGCCGAGGAAGGGAATCCAGTTCAGGTCCTCCGTGAACTGGAACCCGGGCAATGTCTTGTCGAACTGGAGGACGAGCGGCACGGAGGCCAGGAATCCCAGAAATCCGGCTATGTTCGCCCAAAGCCGGATGAGTCTCTTGTTTCCGGACGGCAGAAACAGCAGCACGAGCATGCCGGCGAGCGGCGTAAGCAAAACCAGGGAGAGCAAGGGGATGGGCATGGCGCTAGTTCATCCTCCCGTAGATCCCGAACAGGATCAGGACTCCGATGACGATCGCCAGTGCATAACTCTGCACGGAGCCGCTTTGCGCGAGTCGAACGGGAATCGAGGCCAGGCGCGTAGCGAACGCGGTCAGGCGGACGGCGCCATCCACCACGTAGGTATCGAGCCAAATGGAGATGGTAGAGAAGGCTTTGGTGAGCCAGCCCGCCCCGTTTACCCCGCCATCCACCACGGCGTGGTCTGTGCGCGCCAGCAGGCGGCCGCCGCCGAGGGTGAGCCCCCGGACGAAGACCGCATTATAGATCTCATCGAGATACCACTTGTTCAAGAGAATGGTGTAGAAGGCTCCCGCCTTCGCCCGCAAGGTTTCAGCGCGTTCAGGGTGGTGCAGATAAAGCGATCGGGCGAACAGAATCCCGCCCACCGCGAGCGCGGTGCTCAGGCCCATCAGCGCCCATTCCTCCGCTTCGTGGCCGCCGGATTCCGCGGCATGGACGAGCGCTTCCGTGCGAAGCGCCG
>JADYZL010000341.1 GCA_020853155.1 Bryobacterales bacterium | reverse complement strand
TTGCCTGGCTCGTTCATGACGTGCATCCGCAATGCCACGATCCGTCCCGGATGCCGCTTCATCAACTCGCCCATGCGCCTGCCCGTGCGCTCGTCCTGTGGTTCGAACAGGCACGTCCCCTTGAAGAACCCCTTCGTCGATTCAGCGGCGAAACAATGCTCCAGGTAGCGATGATCGTCCTGATACGGCTCTGGGTGAACCAGAATCGTGTGCGCGATTCCCGCCTGTTTCACAAAAGCCAGATACTCCCCCAGCGGCTGCGCCGGAGGACGGTACGTCGCGTTTGCGTGATACGGAAACACCTCCGGCTCAAACAGGTGAATATGTGTGTCGATCAGCGGCCCGCCCGCTGCAGGCAAGGGAAGGGCGGCGGAGCCCGAGGCGGCCAGGAAGTGACGGCGCAACATGCGCCTATGCTACCCCAGGAAGCTCAGGCCGTGGCCAGCGCCGCTCAGCCCCTTCCGCAGTTCTGCCTGTTTCCCGACCCGCCTACTGCTTGCCAACTCGCATGCGGTGCAACAGGACGCCCGCCAGCCCTGCCGCTGACAGCATCCAGGTAGCCGGCTCCGGCACTTGGCTGTCAGGCGGCGGCAACTCGCCGGGATCTCCCTCGAAATTGAAGTCATGCAACTCCAACGAACCGCAGCCTCCGGCTTCGGGGCACTCGTTGGAGTAGGACTGTGCGACCAACTGCCCCACCATCTGCCCCCACGCCGAGGTCACCGCCGCGTAAGGAGCCAGCACACTTCCCTGTACACCCGAGTTCATAAACAGACTGGTCGCCTCAAAGTAGTTGAACAGGATGCGGCTCGCCAGCGCCGACGATGCATCTCCATTCACCGCTGAGCCGTTGATGAAATAGGATGAATTCGTCCCATTCACGTTGGCCCCCTTCACGTTCACCACCACCGTCGTGTTCGCGCCGACGTTGACGAAGTTCACGCTGCACGAACTGCAAAACTCCGAACTATCCAATAGAAACACCGCCAGGTCGCTGCCCGCCGCGTCGAGAATGAACTCAAACCCCACGTTCGGACTCACCGCCGTTCCGCTCAAATCCTTCAGGGCCTGCGATTTGTTCTTCAAATCCGTCTCAGCCGCGGCGAAATCGACCGGCGAAATCCCGCCCTCGGTCAACAAGCCGCTGACCAGGGTGAATGACGAAAACGTCCCTGTCCCGCCGGCGAAAGCGTCCCCCGAGAAAAGCTGACCATTGGTGGCATTGATGTCGCCGTTGGCAATCAAGGCATACTGTCCGTCAAAATGGTTCGCCGGGTAAGCCGTGGCCACGCTGAAATTCGTAATATTGATGTTGCCCCCAGCCGCCAACTTGCCCCCGATATCGCTGTTGGCGCTCGTGTAGTCCCCGAAAAAGAACCCGTTGTATCCATCGGCAGGGCCCAAGAAACCGGCCTGGAGCGTCAACGCCCCCCCTAGCCAAACTCCTAGTAATACACCTCTGACATGCATGTTGGCAGTGTCCTACTGTCCACCGCCTCGTCCCTATAGGACTGTGGTCCTGGAACGCCCCATGCGGCCGCACGGTACGCACCGCGGGTATTTTCTAGTCCTACCTCGCGTGAGTCCTATCCGGCTGGCGCTCCGAGAGAGTGCCCGAATCCCGCTCGCCCGGATACAGCACGTCCACATTCTCCTGATCCAATACGGCATGGTCCGTGTAAACGGCCGGCGGCACCGTCTCTCCACCCGCCATGGCCGAGGCCAACTTAACCAGCCGCGCTCCATAGCGCTCAGGAAAGTACGCCACCGATGCAAGAAACGGGCTTGCCGTCTTGCGAATCTCCATCCGTCCCTCGCGCATTGCGTTGTGCCCCACAATCGCTACCCACTTGTCGCGCTTGGCCTCCCGCACCGCATCCAGCACCCCGATGGCGCTGATGTCGTTGAATCCCGACACCAGCAGCCGCGACCTGCCCTCCTCCCGCCGCAGCAATCCCGCCATCGCCAAACGGCTCGCCTCGCGATTGGCATTGCCAGGGAGGTGAATCACCTTCGATTCTTCCACCGCTCCCACCAGGTCGCGTAAACCCACCAGCACGCCCGCCAACCGCGCCTGCACGTTTGTGCTCGTGTAGGCCCCCTCCACCAGCACGACCCGGTCAAATCGCCCCCGCCAGCGCTCGCGCGCAAACCGCCCCAGCGCTTGTCCGGCAAGCTTTCCCGCCTGATAGTTGTTCGCTCCAAAATAGACGCCCCCGGCGATGGGACGCTCCACCGTGATGAACGGCCGCCCCGCCTCGGACAATCGCGCCGCCATCATGTGCCCCAGCGATTCCACCGGTTGGAAAAATACCGCCACGTCCACGCGAGCCTCCACCAGCGTCTCCGCCTTGCGCATCACCCGCTCCTGGTCCTCCACTCCGTTATCCAGCAGCATCAGGTCCACACCCTCGGCGCGCGCCGCCTGCTGCAACGATGCCGCCACATCCTCGCGAAACGTGTTCCCCGTCAGCGGGCCCGCATAGCCGATCAGCAACTTGCGCCGCCTCCGCATTGCCCGGTAGCGCTTCGCCTCATCTCGCGCGATATATCCGCGCTCCTCCAGTGTGCACAGCAGCCGGTACACGGCCAGACGCTGAATCCCCGTCGCCCCCGCAATCTCCTGAACACCCACCGGATGCGCGGAGGCTTCCACGGCCTCCAGCACGGTGAGGCCTTTGTCCAGCGTTCCGGCTCCGGCCCGCATCTTTGCATTCTGGGGGGAGGGGCTTGACTTCTTCATCGGACTGCCATATCAAATGTACACGAAAATGAACGCAAGTGTTCATTATATGAACATCCTTCGTCTCGCGACAATCCTCTTCGCTGCCGCCTCCCTGCTT
>JADYZL010000340.1 GCA_020853155.1 Bryobacterales bacterium | reverse complement strand
GCGCTCGACGCTTCCGCGGACTACTGGGAAGCGGTGCGGGAGTGGTATTCGCCCTTCGATACCGGTCTTAAGACGGGCACGGCCGAGGTGTATTTCCACGAGATGCCGGGCGGGCAGTTCACGAATCTCAAGGAGCAGGCGAAATCCATGGGGCTCGGCGACCAATGGCCGGAGATTGCCCGGACGTACGCCGAGGTGAACATGCTCTTCGGCGACATCGTGAAGGTGACTCCATCGAGCAAAGTGGTGGGCGATATGGCGCTATTCCTGGTGGGGCACGGCATGAAGGTCCGCGAATTCGCGAGACTGGAGCCGGACCACAATCTGACGCTGCCGAACTCCGTGGTGGATATGTTCAAGGGTTCGCTGGGAGAGCCGCAAGGCGGATGGCCGAAGAAGATCCAGAAAGTGATTTTGAAGGGGGAGAAGCCGATGCGAGGCCGGCCGGGAGCGAATCTGCCCCCCGCCGATTTCGAGGAGACGCGCGTACTTCTCGAAAAGAAGACCGGGCAGAAAGTACCGAGAACGGATGTACTGAGCTATCTTCTCTATCCGGATGTGTACCTGAAGTTCATCAAGGCGCGGCAACAGTATTCGACGCTCGAAGTGCTGCCGACGCCCCAGTTCTTCTATGGGATGAAGCCGGGCGAGGAAGTGGCCATCGATCTCGAAGAAGGCAAGATGCTCATCGTAAAGCTGCTCACGGTGGGGGAAGCGCATCCGGACGGGCTGCGCACGATCTTCTTCGAATTGAATGGATTGCCGAGGGAAGTGGACGTCCGCGACGCGAGCATGGAAGTGAAAGAGGAAGCGCGTCCGAAGGCGGACCCCAACATCGAGGGGCACGTCGGCGCGCCGATTCCGGGCATGGTCTCCGCGATTACCGTGGAGCTCAACCAGACGGTGACGAAGGGCGAGAAGCTGCTCGTGATGGAAGCGATGAAGATGCAGACGACGGTCTATGCCCCGAAGGCCGGGCGCATTACCGCCCGGTATGTGAGCAACGGCAGCCAAGTGGAGGCGAAGGACCTGATGATGGTGATCGAATAGCGCGGGTTAGGAAGCGGCCGGGCCGTCGAATCGCAGATCGTCCAGGCAGCCGATCAGCAGGTGGGGGCGATGCGCTTCCAGTTCCTCGCGCGTGCTGATTCCGGTGCAAACGGCGATGCTGCGGATGCGGTTGCCGCGCGCGGCAAGGATGTCGGCAGGGGCATCGCCAATCAACACCACGCTGCTTGCGTTGGCGGGCGCGCCGTTAAGCCAGCCGCGCTCACGGGCATGGCGGATCGCCATGCGGGCCAGCCCGCCGCGAGTGGCGCTCATGCCGGCGAACGCCCCGTGGGTGAAATAGTGGCGGAGGCCGGCGAGTTCGAGCTTACGCCATCCGATGCGGGGGAAATTCCCCGTTACAAGCAGCATCGGCACACCGCGGCGCTTGAGTTGCGCCAGCAGATCCGGCACACCGGGGCAGACTTTCGCGGTAAGGGAATCCGGCCCGTTTCTGACGTAGCGGCGCTCCGCGCTGCGGATCATCTCCGGCATCGCGCCGCGAATCCGGGCGAGCGGCACGCCTTCGCGCCGTAGCATCGCGGCGACAATGTCGGTATCGAGCATCCCATGGACGGGAATTCCCTCCGTAGTCGCGCTTACCCCCAGGACGCGCGCCGCTGCGTATTCAAGGGCCTGCCGATGCTGCGGCCCAGCCCCGCGCAGCAGGGTGCCGTCGATATCGAAGAGGAAAAGGGAAGGGAAGTTCGTGGGAGAAGCAGGACCAGCGGAAGCCATTTGTTTCCAGTCTGTCACAGTCAGGGACGTGGGCAGGAGGGCGGGACTTACTCCCCGAAAAGGCTATGTCATTCGCCGTAGGGTCTCCTTGGAATTGAGGTTCAAATGTCCGGGAATGGGCAGAAGGAAAAGTAGCCCAGCAAATTCAGCAGGGACCCCACGTTTTCTGTAGCGATTATAGCAGATGTAGCGTATATATAGTATGTCGGTAGTGCTAGAGTGCCTTCGCGAAACCGCCATGTGAGCGCGCGGAGAGAAACGGGAGGTGGATTTGGATGGACTGCGAGAGTATTCACGACCGTGAGTTGCCCATTGGGGGCGAGGACCTCGAAGCTGTGGAGAAGATCTACCTGGAGCTACGGAACCGAAACGCGAAACTGGTGGGGCCAGACGGAGAAACCAAACAGTTGCCGCAATCGCTTTATGGGTTCCTGTACAGGCTGATTGCGGATCTAGAGGAGGGGAAATCGGTTTCCATTCTCCAGGGGAACGCGCAGTTGACAACGGTTGAGGCTGCAAAATTGCTTGGCGTATCCCGCCAATTTCTTGTCAACCAGTTGGATAGGAATGAAATCCCACACTTCCTGGTGGGAACGCACCGGCGGGTGTATGTTCGGGACCTTCTGGCCTACAAGTCTCGCCGTGACAGCGCGAGACGTGCTGCGCTTGATGCCCTTTCCCGTTCCGAGGTGGAGGCGGGCACGTACGATCGGATCACTGGCTATGATTCTGAACCAGGACAATGAGTACGTCGTGGTGCTGGATGCCTGTGTGATTGTCCCGATGCCAGTTTGCGATACGTTGCTTCGGTTGGCGTCCGACCCGGCCATGTATCAGGTGCGCTGGTCGGCCATGATTCTCGGTGAGGCAGAGCGAGCGCTTCGGAGGCGCGGTATCGCGGATGCGCAGGTGAACCGCAGAATGGAGACCATGCGGCAGCACTTCCCTGAAGCGATGATGACGGGTTTCGAATGCCTGCAGACGGCATGGGAGCTTCCAGACCCCGGGGATTGGCATGTGATGGCCGCTGCGATCGTCTGCCGCGCGAACGCCATTGTCACAGCCAATTTGCGCCATTTCCCTGAGGACAAGCTCCGTGACGTTGGAATCCTCATTCAGCACCCGGACGATTTTCTTCTCCATCAATTGCATCTGAACCGGAGCCGCGTGAAAGAGACGCTCGCGGAACAGGCTTCGGCCTGCCGAAATAGCATTCCGTGGCTTGTGGGACTCCTCGAAAGGGGCCACCCGAAATTCGCCGCGGCGCTACGGAAGGATGGATTCCTTCCCTTTGACTGAGAGGAAGGCGATGTGGTGAGGCTCTTCCTGCCCTGTCATAGAGGATTCCTCCCCGTCGCCGGGTTCCCGACGTGGTGTACACCCAAGTGCCTTACAATAGAAGGATTCTATGCAAGTTGTGCGGGCGGGTAGCGAAGAGTTGGTGGTGCTGGAACTCGACCTCGAGTTTCTTGAGAATGTCGCACGGCAGGCGGGCTTTGTTTGTGAGCTGCACGAGGAACGCCGCTATGTGCGGATGGATCTTTCGGCCGTGGATCGCCCATCTCCCTTGCTCCTGTTCGACGCTGCAAGCCCGACGAATACGGGGTGGTTTTCGCGCTGCCAGTTCTACATCGACGGCAGCAACGGCAAGGTGCTGCAGACACCGCTAGTGGTGGCGAATCGCCGGGATAGCGATGGCGATGTGGACCCGCTGGCGATCTCGCTGCAGATTGTCAAGGAACTCCCGGTGAACTACAAGCTGCCGGGACAGACGCAAGTGAACGAGCAGACGATCTACGCGCTGGTGTTTAACTTCCTGCTGAGCGTTGTGAACAATGGCGTGGGTGTCTGCGGCGGGAAAAGCGTCGTACCGCTTTCGATCTAGCCCCATCGGTTTCCGAAAACAGAAAGGCCCGCGCTGTTGACGCGGGCTTTTTCAATCTCGTATCGCCGCTGCCGGGCCGGAGGCATGGCCGGCAGCGCGTTTCGTGGCGGGCAACGCCGCCTGCGCTTCCTTGGCGGTTAGGCGACGCAGCGAACCAATTCACGCTCGACTTCGGCGTTCCGCGACGTGGGGACGTATTCGAAGAGGTAGTTCAGCGCATCGAAGGAATCTTTGTAATCGCGCGGGTTGAGATCCACGATGAAGTCCGAGGGGATGCTGAAGCATTCGGCCACTTCTTCATGGCTCCAAACCAGGCCTTCGTCGGCCTTGGTGAGGCAGATGAGCACCGGAACATCCAGTTTCCGCTCGACCATATCGAGGGATTCCTGGGCTT
>JADYZL010000339.1 GCA_020853155.1 Bryobacterales bacterium | reverse complement strand
GTCTGGGTGAAGGATCCGCGCACCGTCTTCAGCTTCCGCTTCGGATATGCCAGCCTGGCCGATAACTACGATTCTCCGCCTTCCGAAATCACAGAGCAGCAGCTCGGCGAGTTCTGGCCGAACAACCCCTGGTACAAGCCTTATCTCAAGGATCTCCCGAAGCTGTATTACCCGGCGCTCTATGTTGGCGATGCCATCTTCGGCCAGGATCTCTACTGGCTGCAAACGCCGAAGCACTATAGCGGCCATGCCAGCATTCGGCGCTCACAGGGGTCGCACGATCTCAAGGCGGGCCTCGAGACACGCTTCCATTTCGGGAAAGTCCACCTGCCGAACCTGATGGGGTTTGGCTTCTCGCCTAACCCGACCGCGGATACCTTCCAGAATCCGAACTGGGGGCTGACGGGCGATTCGTGGGCCACCTTCCTCGTGGGCGCTCCGGAAGCGGCCGCCGCATCCTATATCGCCCCGCAGGATAACCGCGTGAACTTTTACGGCCTCTATTTCCAGGATGATTTCAAGCTGAACCGGCGGGTTACGCTCAACCTTGGCCTTCGATACGAGTACGAGACCGCGCCGATGGATCCGGAGGATCGCCTCACCCGCATGGTGGATCTCACGAATCCGATCCCGGAAATGCAGGCGAACCAGCCCCAGTTCCACCCGCTTGTGGAACAAATGTTCGGGAAGCCTTTCACGTTCAATGGGGCATTCGTCTTCACCGACAAGGACCACCCAAGAAAGTACAACGCAAATCCGCACGTGTTTCTTCCCCGGCTTGGCGCAACCATCCGCCTGAACGACCGGATGTCGCTGCGGGCCGGTTGGGCGCGCTTCGTGGTTCCACCGCTGGTAGTCAGCAAGACCATCACGGACGATCCTGGCTTCTACGGCTTCAGCCAATCCACTTTCCTGCCTCCGGAGATCCTGGGAGTCCCTGGGGCATCCTTGAGCAGACCCTTCCCGGCATTGCTGGCGCCCGCCGGCAAAGCATACGGCCGCTACACCCAGCTCGGGGATTCCGTTACCTGGGATAGTCCCACGTTCCGCACGGGCGTGAACGATCGCTTCAATCTTTCCATCCAGCGCCTGCTGGGTTCCGGCATCCTCGCCGAAGCCACCTATTTCCTCAACATCGGCCGCGGCCTGCCTTACGACAAGAATTTCAACCTGATGGACCCGCAACTGCTCTACACCTATAAAGCCGGTGCGGAGCAGGGCGCGCCCAACCCCTTCTTCAACGCCTATCCGGTGGAGAAGTTCCCGGGCCTCCTGCGGAACTATCCCTATGTGCCCGCTACGTATCAACTGCGTCCATACCCGCAGTATCTGGACCTCATCCAGCGCAACACGCCGGGCATCGAAGACCGCTATCACGCCCTTTCGCTTAGCGTGCGCAAGCAGTTCAGCCAGGGCTACCAATTCATGTGGAACTACGGCTATGTGCGGCAGAGAACTGGCGTGTTCTTCAACGACATTGACCAATACGCAGATCGCTTCACGATGATGGGGAGCAAGGAACCTCGCCACCGGACCTCTCTCGCCGCCACCGTGGATCTGCCCTTCGGCAAGGGCCGCAAGTTCGGTTCGACGGCGCACAAGGCGATAGACATGCTCGCCGGAGGATGGTCCGTGAGCCCGGTGTGGAAGTACAGTTCCGGCGAGTATCTGCGTTTCGGCCCCATGCTCGCGAACGGAACGGATCCGTCGATTGACAACCCCGGCCGCGAGCGTTATTTCGATACCGGCATGTTCCAATTGCTGCCGGCCTACACGCCGCGAATGAACCCCTGGCAGTATGACGGCGTCAAAGGCTCCGCCAATTGGAACATCGATCTGAGCGTCGCCAAGTATTTCCCGGTCACGGAGGACGTGCGGCTCGAACTTCGGATGGAAGCCTACAACCTCACGAACAGCTTCGTACCGGGCCTGCCCGTCATGGACGTGGGCAACCCGCAGTTCGGGCGCTCCGTTACCCAGGCCAATCTCGGCCGGCAGATGCAATACACCTTCCGGCTTCACTTCTAACAACCGGCCCGGGGGCGCGGCGGTGGGCCGCGCCCCGGTTTGCTCTCAACCCGTCCGTTGGACCGTAAGCACGCAGGAGTCTTTCAAGATGCCGAAGATCCACCGTTCCGCCACGGCGTGGATATTCATCGCCGCATTGGCCTTGTCTCCAGCCGGGATGCTCCCGGGGCAGGAGGCGCCAGGGCCCGCCCAGAGCTTGTTCGGAATCGCCTCCCTTCCGCAACTCCGTGACGCGGAAACCCGCTCGATCTCCGCGGAGAACCCCACGGGGGAGCGTGGGGGCGGGGCGAAGATGGAGCCCACCCCGCTCAGCGATGCCTCCGGTCTCGGCAAGGGCTGGAAGGTGAGCCCGGATATTGTCCTCCCCCGCCGGCGGACCGTCACCATTGCGGAGATCGCCGGGCCGGGCGTCATCCAGCACATCTGGATCACCGTTCACGAACAGGCCTACCGCGATGCCATCTTTCGGGTTTATTGGGATGGCGAGACGGAGCCTTCGATCGAATCTCCGCTGGGCGATTTCTTCGCCAATGCGCACGGCGTGCGCTACCCGGTGAACTCGATGATGATGGTGGTCAACCCCAGCGGCGGCTTTAACTCCTACTGGCCGATGCCGTTTCGCAAGAGCGCGCGGATCACGGTAGAGAACCAGCGGCCGGAGGACATTCCTGGATTCTTCTATCAGATCACCTATTCGCTCGAACCGGTGCCGGAGAACGCCGCATACTTCCACGCATCCTGGCGGCGTTCTCTCACCACGCGCGAACACCCCGAACACACGATTGTGGATGGCATCGAAGGACGTGGCCACTACGTTGGTACGTTCATTGGTTGGGAGCAGCTTTCAAACGGCTGGTGGGGCGAGGGGGAAGTGAAGTTCTACCTTGATGGCGACGGCGAATACCCGACGATCTGCTATACCGGAACCGAAGACTACTTCGGTGGAGCCTGGAACTTCGGAGACACCACGTTCTCCACCCCGTTCCTCGGGTATCCCCTCTTCCACAAGCCCGCAGGCCAGATTCCCAAACACGCGATCTATCGATGGCATGTGCCGGACCCCATCCGGTTCAGGAAGAACTTGCGCGTCACCATCCAGGCCCTCGGGCACTGGCCGAACACGAAGTTCCAGCCCCTGACGGACGACATCTCCTCGGTTGCCTACTGGTATCAAACCGAGCCTCACAAACCTTTCCCCGCGCTGCCGCCGCGAGAAGCGCGATTCCCGAGGTAGCCGCCATGAAACAGTCGCTCCTCCTGTTCGCCGCGATGACGCTGCCTCTGTTCTCTCAGCCGGCATTCGAGAGGATCGACGCGCACGTCCATGTGGCCGCACCGCCGCCCGCCTTTCTTGAAATGCTCGATCGGGAGAAGGTTCGGCTCCTCAATGTCACGCTCATTGACCCCACGGCTCCCGGCTTCGACAAGCCGGAACCGCAAAGCACGTGGGCTGCGGGAATCGCCCAGGCAAGCGGAGGGCGGATCGGCTGGACGGCGGCCCTCGATCCATCGGGTTTCGAATCGGCGGGCTTCGCGCGCCGCGAAATGGAACGGCTGGATGCAGATTTCGCGCGCGGGGCCGTCGCCGTGAAGATTTACAAGTCCGTTGGAATGCACATCAAGAGCGCCTCCGGGAACTATCTGATGCCGGACGATCCCGCGCTCAGCCCCGTGCTCGCCTTCCTCGCCAAGCGCGGCAAGCCGTTGCTTGCCCATCTGGGAGAGCCGCGCTCAAGCTGGATGCCCCTCAATCCGGAAGATCCGCATTACGGCTATTACAAGCAGAATCCGGAATGGCACATGTACCGCCGCCCGGAAGCGCCTTCCTGGGAAGCGATCGTCGCCGCGCGGGATCGCATGCTGGCCGCGCATCCGGACCTCAAGGTGATCGGCGCGCACCTCGGCAGCATGGAACATGACGTGGATGAAATCGCGCGGCGGCTCGATCAATACCCGAACTTCGCCGTCGATACCGCGGCGCGCGCACCAGACCTGATGCGGCAGCCGCGAGAGAAAGTACGCCGCTTCCTGATTCGCTATCAGGACCGGGTCCTCTGGGGTACGGATGCGATGCAATTGGAATGGAGCAGCCCGCCGCAAGACATCGCGCGATGGAAGGCGGCGTACGACCACGATTGGAAGTTCTTCGCCACTGGCGAAGCCTTCAACCAGAGTGGCCGCATCGTGCATGGCTTGGCGCTGCCCGATCCCGTCCTTCGCAAGATCTTTCGCGAGAACGCGCTTCGATGGGTACCCGGCCTTGCGCAAGCGCTCGCGGCCAATGTGGATGCTACGGCGTCCCCGCTTCCCACGGCGGAGGAAGTCCTCGGGCGCTACCTCGCCGCGATGGGGGGCGAGACCGCGTTGCGGAGGATCGAGTCCCGCGCCTTCACGGGAACGATCTTCGTGGCAAGCTATGGCGTCCGGGGTGGCTACGAGGAGGTCGCCAAGTCGCCGGACCGCTTCCAGCGCATCTTCCGGTTTCCCGGCTACGGGGTGTTTGAGCGCGGCTATGATGGCCATCGCGCGTGGGAAGAGAGCCCGGAGTATGGCGTGGAATCTCTCAGAGGCGCGCGGTTATCCGAAGTGCGGCGGCAAGCGGCATTCCATCTCCCGCTCGCGATCCGTTCCCTCTACCGGGAACTCCGCGTAACGGGCCGCGACAGCATCGACGGACAGGCGGCCTTCGTTCTGCGGGCCGAAACTTCTGGTGGCGAGAGCGATGCGCTCTGGTTCGACGCCAACACGGGCCTTTTGCTGGGCGTCGAATCCACCGAAACCTTCGCCAACGGGGTGAAGCAGCGCGTACGTACCCTGTTCGAAGACTACCGGGCGGTGGATGGCATCCCGGTGGCGCACGGCGTGCGCTATGAGAGCCCACGGATGATCTGGGTTCTGAAGCGGCAGGTAACGCACAACCCGAGCCTCGCGGATTCCCGGTTCCAGCCGCCCAACGAAGGTCATTGAAGCATGCCGCCACCGAATCGAACACCCATCGCGCGAAAACTTCCGCGCCCCGCCCGGCGCCTGCTGCTCTGGGTGGTGGCGCCGCTGCTGGTGCTCGCCGCCTGTGCCATGGTGTTCAGGCACTTCTACCCCCAAGAGGCGCAAGCATGGACCGGAGCGGCGATGGCGCAATTGCTCCTTCGCGGTGTAGCCCTCCGTTCGGGAACCGGCTGGGCAGGCGATGGCATCCGCCCTCGCGAGACGGTTCTCATTCCGATGCGCGACGGCATTCGTCTCGCTACCGACGTCTACCTCCCCGGTACACAGCCGCCGTGGCCCGCCATCCTGGTGCGTACGCCGTACTCGCGGGGGGAAGGGCAGATCCTGGGCGAGTTCTTCTGCCGCTACGGCTATGCCATGGCCGTGCAGGATACGCGGGGGCGCTTCGACTCAGAAGGCGAATTCTACCCGTTCCGCACGGAGCGTGAAGATGGCGAGGACTTCGCCCGGTGGGCACGGCAGCAGCCCTGGTGCGACGGTAAGCTTGGGGCGTTCGGCCAATCCTACCTCGGGTACACGCAATGGGCCGCCGCATCCGGCTACCCACCGCTCAACGCCATCACGCCCACGTTCATTGCATCGGATCTCTACTACGGTCTCTACAAGGGAGGCGCCTTCGGGCTGCGCACCTACCTCGAATGGAGCCTCATGAGCGATGGCCGCACCGGCGATTGGAACGGTGCGAAGCACATCGCGCGCGGCTTTGCGCATTTCCCGTTGAGTGAGAGCGACGACATCTCGCTGCGGGATATCGGCTTCTATAACGACTGGGTTCGTCACCCAACCCCGGATTCCTACTGGCGCGCAATGGACGCCACCGGCGGAATGGAGAATATCACCACGCCCGCCTTCCTCGTCGCGGGTTGGTACGACTTCATGCTTGACGGCCAGATGCGCGATTTCCAGTTGATCCGCCAGCATGGCTCCGGCCCTGCCCGACGCGCATCGAAGATCCTGATCGGCCCCTGGAGCCATGGCTTCTTCAATGCCAACCTGAAGAACTACGGCATCGAACAGCGCTGGCTGGAAGAGATCCCCTTCGATTTCGTCAGGGAAACGAAAGACTGGCTCGATTTTACGCTCAAGGGCATCGATAACGGTTGGGCGGCGCGCCCCCCGGTGAAGGCGTATGTGCTCGGAGAGAATCGTTGGCGCCATGCCGATGAATGGCCCCCTCGTGGCGCGGTGGATCGGGCTTATTACCTTCATTCCGGCGGAAGCGCCCAAACGCTGCGTGGCGATGGCGTGTTGCAAACGGAGAAGCCGCCCGGGCCGCAGCCCGAAGACACGTTTCTTTTCGATCCCCACCATCCCGTACCCACGCGCGGAGGTAGCCACGGGGATTTCCAGACAGTAGGCCCCGTGGATCAGCGTGAGATCGAAGCACGCCCGGACGTCCTCGTCTATTCCAGCGGCGTGCTCCAGAATTCCGTTCTAGCCATGGGGCAGGTGCGCGTGCAACTCTATGCCGCCTCCAGCGCGCCGGATACGGATTTCACGGCCAAGCTCGTGGATGTCTTCCCGGATGGCCGCGCCCTGATCGTCAGCGAGGGCATCCTGCGCGCGCGCTATCGGGAAGGCTTAGCGCGCGAGGTCCTCATGCAACCCGGAACCGTGTATCCGCTCCCAATCGAACTCGGCCCGATAGCCGTGCGGTTCCTTGCCGGGCACCGCATCCGGCTGGAGATCAGTTCCTCAAACGCTCCCCGCTACGATGTGAACCCGAACACCGGCCGGGAGATCGCCTCGGAACGTCATCCGGTATCGGCCACGCAAAGGATCTTTCATACCGCCGGGCATCCCTCCGCGTTGATCCTGCCCGTAGTGAACGAGAGCCTGGCGGGGATCGAAGGAGAGATCCTCCAAAGCCATTGATGCACGGCGATCCGATCCCGCATCCTCCGCGAAATTCGCCTTCGGGCGCACCGGTTACTGCGATATGCTGGACGTTGCCTGAAACGGGATCTGGCTTCCGCTCTCCGGCCGTAGACGCGGGCATTTCGTTTTGACGGCTCTCTGGAACGATTACCAACCACCCACCATGTCAGCCATCGATACCACCACTTCCTCTGTTCCCGCTGAGCGCGAAGGCGGGATGTTTACGCTCGCCGATGGGCGCAACCTCCTGTTCACCTTTATTCTGCTGAGTTCCCTCTTTCTGCTCTGGGGCTTCTGCAACGGAATGATCGACGTGATGGATAAGCACTTCCAGGACGAGTTGCACCTCAGCAAGGCGCAATCGGCCTGGGTGCAGTTTGCGCACTACCTGGGTTACTTCCTGATGGCCATTCCCGCCGGGTGGCTGGCGGCCAAGCTGGGCTACAAGGGCGGCATCATCGTCGGGCTGCTGATCGTCGCGCTCGGCGGCATGTGGTTCATCCCGGCAACCGAAGTGAGCATCATGGCCAAGGCGGGCGCGGTCTCGAACAATGTCGCATTCGCGGCCTTCCTGGCCGGCGTCTGTCTCATCGCGACGGGGCTCACCTTTCTCGAAACCGTGGCCAACCCTTACGCCACCGTCCTCGGAGACCGCAAGTACGCAGCTACCCGCATCAACCTTGCCCAGTCCTGCAACGGCGTTGGCTGGATTTTCGGGCCCATCGTCGGCAGCATGTTCTTTTACGCTACGGATGCGGCGGGCAACAGCACCGGAGCGGAGACTCTCTACATCCCCTATGTGAGCGTCGCCGTCGTGGTGCTGATTCTGGCCGTCATTTTCTACTTCGCTTCCATTCCCGATCTGAAGCCGCCCGAGGATTACACCCCCGTGGCAGATGCGGAAGAAAAGCACCACTCCGTATGGAAGCATCCGCACTTTGCTTTTTCCGTGTTGGCGCAGTTTCTCTATGTGGCCGCGCAGGCGGGCATCTTCAGCTTCTTCATCAACTACATCACGGAAGAATTGCCCTCGATACCCGTAGCCTGGCAGAGCGGGTTCGATAGCTTCGCCGCGAACGCCGGCATTCTCAGTTCCTGGCTTTCCGGCTGGTTCCTCAGCGCCGATGGCGTCGTGGCGTTTACGGATAAAGGCGCATCGAATCTGGCTTCGTTCGGCTTCGTGCTCTTCCTGCTCGGCCGTTTTTCGGGCTCGCTGTTGCTGAAGCGATTCCAGGCGCACATCGTTCTCAGCCTCTATGGCTTCCTCTGCGCTCTCGCCTCGCTGCTCGTCTTCTTCAAGCTCGGCTGGACCTCCGCCATCTGCGTGCTGCTCACCTTCTTCTTCATGTCGATCATGTTCCCCACCATCTTCGCCCTGGGCATTTTTGGCTTGGGCGGAAGATCGAAGCGCGCGTCCGCGTTCCTGGTGATGGCCGTCTCGGGCGGCGCGGTGGTTCCGAAGATCATGGGCGCCATCGCGGACCACTACGATATGTCCCGCGGCTTCATCGTTCCCGCGCTGTGCTTCGTGGTGGTGGGCCTCTACGGCCTCTACTGGCGAAAACTCAGTCACGCGCCCTCGACGGCTCTGGTCCACACGGGCGCCGGGCACTGAGGCCGGGCGCACGCCTCCGGAGAAACGGCGCGCGCCTTCCCTTGCTTCCGCTTGCCACGCAGGATGGTAAATGCCATATTGAAATGGTATGACCCTGAAGATCGATAGGGCCGGGCGCGTGATCCTGCCGAAACCCGTCCGGGATCGTTTTGGTTTGACCGCTGGCGCCGAGCTTGAAATCCAGGAAACCGCCGATGGATTGATGCTCAGGCCGGCCCGGCGCCGCCCTTCGTTGGTAACCCGGGACGGTCTCCTGCTGCACCGCGGAACGTTGCCAAAGGGCGCGGATTGGAACCTCCTGATCGAGGAAGACCGCGATGATCGCATCCGTTCTTTGAGCGGCCAATGAAGGTCTACTTCGATACGTCCGTCCTCGTACCCGCGCTTGTGGTGAATCACCCGCATCATGCTCCCTCCATTGCTCTCTTGATCTCGGCGAAGAGCAAGCGCGTTACCGGCTTCATGAGTACGCATGGCCTCGCGGAACTCTATTCGGTCCTGACCCGCGCGCCGTTTACGCCACCGGTTTACCCCTCCGAAGCGCGTCAGATGATCGAACAGACCATCCTCCCCCTGGTGAGTTTGGTCACTCTTTCTGCCGCCGAATACCGGCAGGCGGTGGCCGAGTGCGCCAATGGCGGCTGGGCAGGCGGGGCGATTCATGACGCGGTACACCTCCGTGCCGCCCGTAAAGCGGAGTGCGAACGTATCTACACGTTCAACGTCAAACATTTTCGAGCCTTGGCTCCCGATCTCCAGGGACGAATCAGCGCACCCTGAAGCAACCCGCATCTCCCTATCGGCGAAGCCGGTGCGCGAAAGTTCAACCGTTGATTCGCGTCAAACCTGCCCAGACATATGCAGTCTGGACGGCCGCTCATCGGAGCCCTGAGGGATTACAATACAGTTTTTGTGCTTGACGCGGGCCTTCTCTCCAGTCTCGCTGCCTGCCATCTGGAGGTGTGATTTGCGTTTTCTATCATTGTTCCTGCTGCTTTCGCTATCCCTTGCGGCGCAGACGGATGTGGTGCTCTTCAAGCCGAAGCCCATCGATGGAACCCTCCGGAATCCGGGCCGCGGCATCCAGACCTTCCAACGCTTCGAAGGGCAGTCCCTGAACCCGCCAACGTCGTGGTCTGAGATTGGCCCGGAGGCTCCGCTCCCCCAGGCGGAAGGGGTGATCTTTCCCAAATCTTCCGTCGCCTACCTGCGCTGGTATTGGTCCCAACTCGAACCGAAGCCCGGCGTCTATGCCTGGAACATCATTGACAGCGCCTTGAGCGAAGCGAAGCGCCACGGCCAGAAGCTGGCGATCCGCGTCATGCCCTACGATCCGAAATCGCCCCTGCCCGAGTGGTACCGCAATTCCACCGCGCGTCGCGCCAATAAGCCGGGCGATCAGGATGGCGCCATCTGGTCACCCGATTCGGACGATCCTTACTACATCAGTCACTGGTCCGCGCTCGTGCGAAAGCTGGGCGAACGCTACGACGGCCACCCCGATCTCGATACCGTGGATATCTCCACCTTCGGCTATTGGGGCGAGGGATGGGGGCCGTACCCTCCCTCGAAAGAAGTGCAGAAGGCGCTCGTCGATCTGCACTTCGAAGTATTTCGCAAGACGAAGCTGCTGATGAATTTCGACGTCCAGGAAATGCTCGAATACGGGATCAGTCGCGGTGCGGGTTGGCGTGCGGATTGCTGGGGAGACTTCGGTCGCCCGAGCAAGCCGAATTTCGCGCACATGGTCGATGCGTACCCCATCGGGATTGCCTCGGCGGGCGTGCGCGATGCATGGATGCATGGACCCGTCTCGCTCGAAGTCTGCGGCACCACCGCCAGTTGGAAGCGCAGTAATTACCCCTTGCAGCGCATCTTTGACGCAGCCATGCGCTGGCACGCTACTACCATCAACCTGAAATCGAGCCCCATCCCGGAGGAATGGCGGGCGGCGTTCGAAGAGTTCGAGAAGCGATTGGGATACCGCTACTCCCTGCGGCGTGTCGAGCACCCCAGGCAGGCCGCCGTGGGTGTCCCCTTCCTGCTGAAGACCTTGTGGCTGAATGATGGTGTCGCGCCTGCCTATGACCGGTATCAAGTGCTGCTGGAACTCGTCAACGGAGATCGCCGCTGGAAGGCGCCCCTGCCCATCGAACTCACCCAATGGGGGCCGGGAGATTGGGTCTACGAAGGGCCGGTGCTGCTCCCGGAAAACCTGCCCGCGGGCCACTATCAGTTGCGCATCGCCATCGTAGACCCTACCACGGGCAAACCCGCGATCCAGCTTGCGAACGAAGGCCGCGAGGAGGACGGATGGTACGGGATTGGCAGTATTGAACTGAGGTGACTTTGCTGGCTCGTGACGCAACCCAGCCTGCACTCACTTCACCCGCCGGTAGACTTCCTTTCGGTCTCCCACCTTTACGACTAGGACCAGGAGCGCCTCGTCCCGAATCTGGTAGATCACGCGGTAGCTCTTCCCCGGACCAGCGTGGATGCGCCAGAGTTTCTCTTTCGTTTCCAATTTCTCGACTCCACGAGGACGAGGGTTCTCCTCCAGGCTGAGGATGTCCCGAGTCACTTGCTTTCGGATGCTGGGATCGAGCTTGCGGAGGTCTCTCTCGACGGACGGAGTGACTTCGATACGGTAGGCCAGGATTCAATCTCCAAGTTCCCGCATAAGATCCCGAAGGGGGGTGGTCCCCTTCACTTCCGCTTCTTGCAGCGCGGATCGAGCGTCTTCGAGATCGATCCGATCCTGTTCCTCCCGGGCCAGGCGCTCCAGGAGATAAAGATCTTCGATCGGGATGACAGCGGCAAGATCCTTCCCGCGGCGGGAGACAATAGTGCGCTCCTTCGCATAGGACGCGCGGTTTACGATTTCAGGGAATTCTTCCCGCGCTTTCGAAATGTTTAGGCGTGCCATCATAATGTACCAATCGCACAGTTCGTACGACTCCATACCCAATGTCGCATAGTCACTACGCTGTTCGCAAGATTCGAGGCGGTATCGGCATCAAGAGCCATATTGCGTTCGCAACGGCCGGTTCGGGGCGTGAACTCGGACGGCGGTTCCTGTTGCGAATGAGCCTCCGCCATGCTACCTTGGAAAGGTTGAATCCACGTCTGTGGGGACGTAGTTCAGTTGGTTAGAACGCCTGCCTGTCACGCAGGAGGTCGCGGGTTCGAGCCCCGTCGTCCCCGCCACCCCCCTTCATCGATTCTCGCCCCCCCCCCCCGGCATTTTCGTAGCTGGGATTCCATCGGTTCCGCGTCGTGTTTCCCGGCTGGCTTCGAGAGTTGTTTCGTGATTGGCATCGGCGCAGTGCGCAACCAGTCAAGCCTGCGCACAGCGCCTCCCCCTGTTTGTCCCACCGGAACATGCCTTCCAGCCCCAAGTGCGTCACAATAGAAAAGATGCGCGTCCTTGGGTTTCAGACTTGCCGCGGTGAAATTACCGCTCAGCCTTGCGGAGCCCAGCGTTAGACGCCAGTACCCTGGAGGACTCATAGAATGAGCACAATCGTTGAAATTATCGGGCGCGAGATTTTGGATTCCCGCGGCAATCCCACCGTGGAAGCCGACGTGATTTTGGAAGACGGGACGCTCGGCCGCGCCGCCGTTCCCTCGGGCGCTTCCACCGGCGAGTATGAAGCCGTCGAACTGCGCGATGGCGACAAGAGCCGCTACCTCGGTAAGGGCGTGCTGACCGCCGTCAAGGCGGTGAACGGCGAGATCGCCGACGCCCTTGCTGGCATGGATGCCCTCGAGCAGCAACTGGTTGACCGCGCAATGCTCGATCTGGACGGCACCCCGAACAAGGCAAAGCTCGGTGCGAACGCCATCCTCGCGGTGTCGATGGCCACCGCCCGCGCCGCCGCCGCCTACTTGCAGATTCCGCTCTATCGTTACCTCGGCGGCGTCCAGGCCTCCATTCTGCCCGTTCCCATGATGAACATTCTCAATGGCGGCGCCCATGCCGACAATTCCGTCGATCCGCAGGAGTTCATGATCGCTCCCCACGGCGCGGAGACTTTCTCCGAAGCGCTCCGCATGGGCGCCGAAGTCTTCCACACCCTCAAGGGCGTGCTGAAGAAGAAGGGCTACGCCACCTCCGTGGGCGACGAGGGTGGATTCGCCCCGAACCTGAAGTCGAACGAAGAAGCCATCGAAGTGATCCTCGAAGCCATCGAGAAGGCGGGCTACAAGGCAGGCGAACAGATCAGCCTCGCGCTGGACCCCGCCTCGAGCGAGTTCTTCGACAAAGAGAAGAAGAAGTACGTCTTCAAGAAATCGGATAAGAGCGAATACACCAGCGAACAGATGGTGGAGTTCTGGGCGAAGTGGGCCAGCCAGTATCCCATCATCTCCATCGAAGACGGCATGGACGAGAACGATTGGGAGGGCTGGAAACTGCTCACCGACAAGATTGGCGATAAGGTGCAACTCGTGGGCGACGATCTCTTCGTCACCAACAGCGCGCGCCTGGCGGAGGGCATCGCAAAGGGCGTCGCCAACTCCATCCTCGTGAAGGTGAACCAGATCGGTTCGCTCACGGAAACCCTGGACGCCATGGCGCTGGCCGCGAGCGCCGGCTACACCGCGATGGTATCCCACCGCTCCGGCGAAACCGAAGATACCTTTATTGCGGATCTCGCCGTCGCCACCGGCGCAGGCCAAATCAAGACCGGTTCGGCCAGCCGCACGGATCGCATTGCGAAGTATAACCAGTTGCTCCGCATCGAGGAAGAGCTGGGCTCCACCGCGAAGTACGCCGGCCGCAAGGCGTTCAAGGTGAAGTTCTAAGCGGCAGCAACCCGCGTCTGAAAAGGGAAAGGGGCCGTCCGGTGTGGACGGCCCCTTTTATCTCATCCATTGGCCCGGAGCCGCTAGGGGTATGTGGCCCGTAGCGCCACCCCCAGCGCGGTGCGGAACTTGTTCTCGCAGATCGCCCTGTTGCCGAAATCGCCCAGCCCGACGGCTTGCGCCTCGAATAACCGCCCCCCGTTGTTCTCGTTGAGGCTGTCTTCCCGCCCAAGCTGCTTGCCCACGGCGTTGTAATAGGCGTGGACCAGTTCATGATAGAGCCCCACCACCGCAGGGCGCGTCTGGCCGTTCACCACGGTCTTATGCGGGTCATAATTGATGCGGGTGGCGCAGCCGAGTCCCGCGGTCATCCATGGTTCAAGAACCAGCACCAGCGCGTCCATTTGGTCCAGATTCGGCATGGCAGCGCCCGCCAGATACGTGTTCAACAAATTGACGATCGGCACGGTGGGCAACTGCGGCAGCGCGCGCACCCCCACCTGGGGAGCGGTGGGCAGATTCCGGTACGGGCTCGGCATCGTGCCGCCACCCCAGCGCGGAATCATCACCCGGTAGAGCTGGTCCGCCAGCCATTGCAAATTGTGCCCGGCGAGGTTCATCCGCTGCACGGTGGCAGTGAATTCCTGGGTGAACTGCGCCTGGTTGCCGCCATCGTGGTTCATGCGCAGCACATAGTATCCGCGAACCGCCCCAGCCGCCTGGTTGTTGTTCGGCCCCATGTAGCGCACGCCCACTTGTTTGCCGGAACCTTGAATCCCTTGCAGCAGCGCCAGCCCTGGCGGAAAAGCCTCAATCTCCTCAAGATTGCGAAGAATGGTGGATTGCGCATTACCCCCATTGGGCAAGTTCGCACCGGGCTGCACGATCACGTTGTACCCCTTGAACGGGGTATTCCCCTGCACCACCTGCACCGGTTGCGGCGCGCCCACCCTTGGACCACGATGAAAAAAGCTCACAGTCAATACCTCCCCAGAATCGAATCCGTCCCCCGCAAACGCGCCACACGGCCGTCGATCGCGCTACGGGGAATCCCAGTTCCGTCACATTTTTTGTGTGCTAAAAGTTTTTCACACCGTGGACAGTGGTGTCAGGAGAATACTGGACGAAAATGGATCAGATTGATTCGTACGCGCAGCATCCCACCGGGGATTCACTCCAGCAATGTCGATTCCCCGTGCGGCCAAACGATAACATCAGGAAGGCCGGCCGCATCGGCGGCAGAGAGGGTTTCCATGAAGTATCTATGCTTGGTTTATGGTGAAGAGAAGGCGTTGGCCAGGATGGACGAGCGAGATTGCGTCGCGTTCGATGAAGATTTGCGCGCCAAAGGTTTGTGTATCGCCTCGGAGGCGCTTCTGCCCGTGGAAAGCGCCACCTCCGTGCGCGTGCGCAACGGGAGGGTCTCGGTTACAGACGGTCCATTCGCCGAAACCCATGAGACGCTCGCCGGTTTCTACCTCATCGACGCGCGGGATCTGAATGCGGCGATCCAGGTAGCCGCGCAGATTCCACCGGCCCGGATCGGCACGATCGAGATCCGCCCCG
>JADYZL010000338.1 GCA_020853155.1 Bryobacterales bacterium | reverse complement strand
GCGGCGCGGCAGCCGCTTTCGGTCGAGACCGCCCGGGAACAGCTCGAGCGCTTGGGAGGGTCCGCCTACCGGCTGAATCGGGTCGAGCTGGAAGTGAGCGGCTCTCCATTCGTCCCCGTTTCCCTGCTGAACGCACTGCGGAGGGAGGCGGTGGAAGCACTTGAAGCCCGGCAGGGCGAGTGGGAACAGCCAATCGCGGAACCCGCTCCTGCCGCTATGGAGGCTCTTCGTTCGGCGGCGCATGCGTCCAGTCTGTCCGCGCAAGCCGCGCTTCCCGCCGATGGCGATTCGCTCCGCCCGCAGCTCCATCTGCTCGTGCGCACTCCCGCGCAACTCGATGCCGCGCTCGCGTTCAAACCGGCCAGCATCACCCTCGATTATCTCGACCTCTACGGGTTGAAGCCTTCGGTGGATCGCGTCAAGGAGAGCGGCATCCCGGCGAGAGTGGCTAGCCCTCGCGTCCTGAAGCCCGGCGAGGACCGCATTCTCGAGTTTCTCGACCGGCTGGATTGCAGCCTTTTGGTTCGTTCCGCCGGGATGCTGGAGTTGCTTCGCAAGCGCGGACGCACCGGGCTCCACGGCGATTTCAGCCTCAATGTTTCGAACTCCATTGCGGCCGCCGTCTATCTCGAGATGGCGCTGGAGCGGATCAGCCCCACGCATGATCTGAATGCCGCCCAGATCGCTCAGTTGGCTCTCGACGTGGGGCCGGAGTGCATGGAAGTGGTCGCGTATCACCACCTTCCCGTCTTCCACACGGAGCATTGCGTCTTCTGCCGTTTTCTTTCGACGGGTACGAGCTACAAAGATTGCGGGCGGCCCTGTGAGACTCACGTCGTCGCCTTGCGGGATGAACGCGGCCGCGCCCATCCCCTGGTGGCCGACGTCGGCTGCCGCAACACTGTGTTCGGAGCGGAAGCGCAAACCGCCGCCGGCCACCTCGAAGCGTGGCTCGCTGTGGGCTTGCGCCATTTTCGGCTGGAATTCGCGCATGAATCCGCGGAGCAAACCCGCCGCGTCAGCGAGGCGTTCCGCGATGCGCTTTCGGGCGCGATGCCGCTTCGCGAACTGGCGGCTGCGCTCCGTGCACATGCGCCGGAGGGCGTCACCGAGGGGAGTCTCTTTGTCCCCTCTAACTACTTGCAGCTTCCCATCCTGCAGTGAGAGGGGCGCCATGGCGGAGGCGGAGATTCGCAAGGTTGGGCTCTTCACGATACGCGAGAATCGGGTGCTTCTCTGCCGCAAGAAGCAAGGCGCGCTGATTCTGCCTGGCGGCAAGCGGGAGCCGGGAGAGTCGTCGCTCGAGACGCTCACACGGGAGCTACGGGAAGAGTTGGGGGGCGAGGTCCGCCTTCTTGAACCTACTTCGCTCGGAGTTTATCTCGACCGGACGGCAAGCCACGCGGCGGAAGCGTCCAAAACGATCGAAATCGAACTCTATGGAGGCGTGCTGCAAGGGACGCCGCGCGCTTCCAACGAGATCCACACGCTTATCTGGTTCGGCGCCGCGGATCCTTGGCAGACATTGGCGCCCAGCCTCGCCAGACAGATCTTTCCGGACCTCATCCGGCGCGGTTTGCTCCAGTGGGAGAAGCCCTGCCGGTTCTAGCGATACAGATCACGCCGCGGGGCGTTACCGGAAGGAAAGAGTGGCGGGGCTCCGGCTGAAACTAGCTCCCGCTCTTCCGCTTATTGCGGCGCTTCCAGTAGATGATCGCAATGATCACGGCCGCGGCGCCGAGGGCCAAGTTGCGGATCGTCGAATCTTCCGGGGCCGCTTCCTGCGCATGAAGAAGCGGCGTGAACGCCATGGTCAGGGTCAGGAGGAACGTGAGCAATAGCGCACGGGTACGGTTCAGCATTTCAGAACTCCAAAAAGGGGAATCAGGTTCAGGATACTCTCTCTTTTTCGCTTCCCGAACAACGAAACGGCACAAAATTGTAAAAACGGGCCGCGAACGCTGAAGTTCTATGCGATTTAGTACTATCGCGGAGAGAAATGGCCTGCGGTGAGGCGCGCCGGGCCACATCGCGCTACCCTCTTAGGAGAGTATGAAAACTGCAATTATTGGCCTCCCGATGGTCGGGAAGACCTCCCTGTTCACGATTCTTACCGGTGTTCATGAGTCGTCCCGCATGGGCGCGATGGAAGTGCGCGTCGGGGTGGCGAAGGTGCCCGACGCCCGGTTGGATGCACTCGCCGGGGTGTTTCACCCCGAGAAACTCACCCACGCCACCATCGAGTTTCTGGATGTTCCCTCGATTTCCAAGGAATCCCTCCGCGAAGCAAGCTACCTCGCAAGCCTGCGTTTCGCAGACGCCTTTGCCCATGTGCTTCGCGTATTTGAGAGCGATACCGTCCCGCACGAGAAAGGGACGGTGGACCCGATGCGGGATCTCGACGATGTGGAAGCGGAGTTGATCCTCAGCGACTTGGTCCAAGTGGAGAAGCGTCTCGAGCGTCTCGAAAAGGATCGCAAGAAGATCAAGGATCCCAAGCTCGACAAAGAGTTCGAAGTGCTGACCCGGTTCAAGGCCGCGCTTGAGAACAACCAGCCGCTGCGCGAGGTCGAGACGGAACCGGAAGAGGAAAAGCTCATCCGGGGGTTCATGTTCCTGTCGCAGAAGCCCGTCCTCTATGTGCTCAATGTAGGCGAAGAAGACGCGCCTCGGCTTGCCGAGTTGGAGAAGGAGTACGCAGGCCGGATTCTCCCCGGCCGCAAGCACGCCGGCGTGACCGCGGTCTGCGGAAAAGTCGAGGCCGAACTCACCGAAATGGATCCCGAAGACGCGAAGGACTTCATGGAGACTTACGGCCTCACCGATAGCGGCCTCGAACGGATGGTGAGCGCGAGTTACCGGCTCCTCGGGCGGATGAGCTTCCTCACCGCAGGTGAACCGGAAGTACGCGCCTGGACCATCCCGGTCAACTGTAAAGCGGTGCATGCGGCGGGCGAGATTCACTCGGATCTGGAGAAGAAGTTCATCCGCGCCGAAGTGGCAAACTGGAAAGATCTGGTGGATCATGGCGGCTGGAGCGGCCTGCGCGGCACGGCGCTGATGCGCCTCGAAGGGAAGGAGTATATCGTCCAGGATGGCGATGTGCTCATGATTCGCCACGGCTAGGCGGGAGGTCCACGAGTGAGATGCTGAGGGAGGGCTCCACTCCGCAAACCACGCAACGAGTCATCTTCCACGTGGACATGGACGCCTTCTTTGTCTCCGTGGAAGAGCTATACGACCCCTCCCTGCGAGGCCGACCCGTCGTGGTGGGCGGCCAGGCGCATGAACGCGGCGTTGTCGCGGCGGCCTCCTATGCCGCGCGCAAGTTCGGCATCCGCTCGGCGATGCCCCTGCGCACAGCTTACGAGAAGTGCCCGGAAGCCATCTTCCTGGACGGGCATCGGGACCGCTACGTGAAGTATTCCGCCATGGTGAAGGCGGTCCTCCATGCGTTCTCTCCGAAAGTAGAGATGGCGTCGATCGACGAAGCTTACCTGGACCTCACCGGCACAGGCCGCCTCTACGGCCCGCCCCTCGCCGCCGCCCACCACTTGCATGAGCGGATGAAGTCGGACACCGGCCTGAATTGCTCCATCGGGATCGGAACATCCCGCCTTGTGGCGAAGATCGGTTCCGGCGCCGCCAAGCCGAACGGACTGTTCGAAGTCTTCCCCGGAATGGAAGCGGCCTGTCTCGCGCCGCTTCCCGTCCGGAAGATCCCCGGCGTGGGCAAGGTGATGCAGGTGAAACTGGCGCAACTCGGCGTGCATCGTGTGCGAGACCTTGCCGCCTTCGATGAGAGAGTGTTAGAGCGGCATTTCGGCAAGTTCGGCCTCGCCCTCGCGGGCAAAGCACGCGGCCAGGATGCGGGCGGCTGGTTCGACACAGAGGTGGGCGAAGCGGAAGATCCGAAATCCATCAGCCACGAGCACACCTTCGATGTAGATACGGCGGACCAATCCGCCATCGAAGCCGTTCTGGCCCGGCTCGTCCAGATGGTGGGCCGCCGGCTGCGCGAGCAGGGCCTGCACGCCCGCACCGTGCAACTCAAGCTGCGCGATGCGGCGTTTCACACCATCACAAGGGCGGTCACGCTCAACCACCGCACCCAACTGGACACGGAACTGTTGCAAGCCGGGCGCTCCCTGTTCCGTGCGAACTGGAAGCCCGGGACGAAAGTTCGCCTGATCGGCCTGCAAACCTCGTCGCTCGATCACAACGAGGGGCAATTGGAACTGCTTGGCGGGGAAAGCAATGAGCGCTGGAAGCAGGCGCTCAAGGCGGCGGACCTGCTGCGCGACCGCTTCGGGGATAGTAGCGTCTCCCTCGCCGCGGCCATGAAAGGGAAGTTCCGGGAGCGCGTGCACGAGGCGATCGAGGAACGGAAGAACCCGAACTCGAAGGAGTAGCGCTCGGGGCGTCACACCGTGGCGACGCTCATGCGGTCAAGACGCGGGGCGGCCCGCTCCGGGGAGGAGCGGGCCGCGATTCTCTCGATTCGTGCTTCCGGTTCCCGAAGCTACGGCTTCGCGGGGGCAGCGGGCTTCGCCGCGGGGGCCGGTTTCGCGGCCGGAGGCTTCGCGGCCGCCGCCGGCGAGCTGTCGGCATCGAACGCGGCGATCACGTGCGTCGTTATATCGATACTGTTCGACGCATAGAGAATGCCCGATTGCGGGGTGCTCACGTCGATAATCAGCACGTACCCGTTCTCCTTGGCGTACTTGTCGATCACGGCCTGCATCTTCTCGCTGATGCCGGCGAAGGTGCTCTGCTGCGCCTGGTTGAACTCCAACTGGGCGTCTTCGCCGGAGCGCTGCAAATCCCGCTGCTTGTCGTCGATATCCTGGCGGAGCTTGGCCAGCGCGTCCTGGCTCAACGTATTGGCGCCACGCTGCAACTGCTGCTGGAGCTGCTGAATCTCGGCCTGCTTATCCTGCAGTTGCTTCTGCTTGGGGCTGAACCGCTCTTGCAGTTCCTTCACCGCGGCCTGGCCATCCTTGGTGCTGATGATGGCCTGCTGGAAGTTGATAATGCCCACCTTGGCAGGCGCTGTCTGTGCCTGCAGGGCGATGGCGAATCCCAACACCAGAAGGCTGCGAATCAAGATATTCTGCTTCACTTTTGCTTTTCTCCCGCGCCGCGCCCACTTGAGGTAACGGCCTGACAAAATTCATTGGACCGCCAAACACTCAGAAGGTGCGGCTGACCGTAAACCGGAATTGGCTGCGCCGCTCAAAGAACGGAATCCGCGAGGCTCCACCGCCAAAGCCAGTCACGTTGGTAAGAGTCCGGATCGCCTCGGAGAACGTCGCGTCGTTCGCGAACTGAGAGCGGTCAAAGACAATCGGCGCCTGGGCCACACCCTGCACGAGCGTCGGATTATACGCCCAGTATAAGCGAAACGGCGCGTTCACTACCGGCATCATCACCTGGAGCTCCAGACCGGTGGAGGTGCGGATCTTCTGGCTATCCGCGAACACAAACGCTTCATTCTCAAATGCAGCTGACGGGTGCGCAGCGTTCAGGTAGGCGACGCGATCCAGATTCAGCCGCAACTGGCTGGTGCGCGATACGCGATTGATGCCCGCGTCGAAGAACGCGGCCAGCGTCACCGGGCCGAAGATTGGAATCCGGTATTCGAAGTTCGCCACGCCCATGGTATCGCCGCCGGGGAATGAGATCTGGTAGATCGGGATCGTCTGGCGCACCTGCGTATAGCCGATCGTCCCATCGGAATACACAATCCGCTGCAAGCGCTGAGACCCGTCGGCGTTCAATACGGCGATCGAGGTTTCGCTGGGGATAAAAGCCACCGGTGAAATTTCCCAGATGTTGAAGCCGCGCACATCGTTCTCGCCGCCCATGTAGAAGCGGTTAAAGGGTGGCGCCGCCTGCCCGCCGAAGCCCGTGATCCAGGAACCGAGACCGCGCATGCCGATCACATGGCCTTCCCGGAAGCCCTTGCGGAAGTACTTCGCTTCCACCGTCGGCAGGAACATCTTCACGCTGCCGCCCAGCGGCCCGCCCGCGAAGGTCGTGCTGATGAAGAGGCTTCTTCCCGCGGTCGGCGTGATCGGATGGTTCACCGTATTGTAGCTGTACGATGGCACAATACGGCTGGTAACGATCCCGTCCAACTGGTTCGCTTGGCCGGCGAAACTCAGGAAGTTGATGGTTTCGAACTGGATTCGCGCTCCGTCGCTCTGCGGTTTGATGTTGGAATTATCGTAACCATAGCTCAAGCCTACGCGCGCGAACGAGCGCTTCAACTGCGTCGAGGCGAAGAAGCTGAAACCGTAGCCGTTCTGGCTGTAATTCAAGCGGTTTGCCGAACCGAGCGAGTTATAGAGATCCGTGTAGTTGCGCCCGGAAAACAGGGAAACTTCCCGGCCCTGATCGAAGTTGAACCGGCGCGTATAGACGGAGAATCCGGCCTGGATCGGCTTATCGAGGAAGTACGGTTCGGTGAAGCCGAACACCACGTCCTGGATGCGGTCACCCAGTTGGGAACTGAGGCTGAGGGTTTCGCCGAGGCCGAGGAAGTTGTTCGTGGAATAGTTCATCCCCACGAAGCTGCCCGCGATGCCCGATACGCCGCCCGTCAGACCGACCGTATTCCGTCCACGCTCCTTCACCGAGAGCGTGAGGTCCACCGTGTTCGTCCGGTTGTCGCGCTTGATGTCGGTGGCCTCGTCCTTCTTCAGTTGATCGAAGTAGCCAAGCTGGTTGAGGCGCAGGATGCTCACTTCCCAAAGGCGCGTGTTGAACATGTCGCCTTCGTCCACCAGAAGTTCTCGGCGGATTACCTTGTCGCGCGTCGTGGTGTTTCCAGAGAACTCGATGCGCCGGACGAAGAACTGTTTCCCTTCATCCACGCTCAGGGTGAGGTTCATCTGATCAGAATCCGGGACCGGATCGAATGACGGCTCGGGAACGAAATCAATATAGCCATAGCCGCCGTACAACTTGCGGAGGTTGTCGAGGCCCTCGCGCAGCTTCTTCGTGGAGAAGATGTCACCCTTATCCATCTGGAAGAGCGGCCGCATTAGAGCCTCCGGCGTCCGGAACAGCTTCACGCCCTCGAACTTGATCTCGTTCAATTTGTACTGCGGCCCCTCTTCGACCGTGAGGTGAAGGTCGGCGCGTTTACCGGGCTTATTCGGATAGAAGAGCGGAATCCGGAACTTGCCGCCGCCCACGTCGCGCATCGTGATATCGGTATCAACCACGCGCGCCCGAAAATAGCCGCGCTCCTGGTAGAAATTCGCGAGGCGCTGCTTGTCTTCCTCAAGCTTCACGGAATCGAAGGCCCTCGAAAACATGTTCTCCAGGAAGATCGAATACGGGATGCCGATCGGCTTCGAATTCGCCATCGAGCGCCGGACGACGCGGGGAGAGAAGGATTTCACGCCGTCAAACGTAATCTCGCCCACTTTTACCTTCGGCCCTTCATCCACGATGAACGTGATGACAACGGAGGCAGGGGGAATTTGGAAGACCTCCGGCTGAATGCGGGCATACTGGCGGCCGCGTTCGGCGAGATACTCCATCAGCACAACGACGGCCCGCTGCACCTTGTTGGGGTCGTAGTTCGCTTCGGTGCTGAGGCCCACCCGGCGATCCTTGAATC
>JADYZL010000337.1 GCA_020853155.1 Bryobacterales bacterium | reverse complement strand
ATGGAAGAGGCCTAATCTTCCGTTACAGCGTCCGCCGGGGGAATGTCTTCCATGCCGAAAAGGGTGGGCATTGAGGGTATGCGCTCCGCCTTGCCGCGGGCGCGCGGCGCTGGTTCCGGGGCACGCGCGGGTGGTTCCGCTGCGCGGGTGGGCGAAACGGCGGCGCGCGCGGGCACAGAAGCTGCGCGCTGGCTGGCGGAGGGGACGGGCTCGGCCTCTTCGATGGAAAAATCCCCCAGCTCCAGCGTTTCCTTGAGCAGGCGTTCCAGGTGATCCGTTTGCTCATCCACCTGGCGCAACGCCTGGCGCTGATCCGCGTGCATGGATTCGAGACGCTTCTCCGCCTGCCGAAGGCGATCCGCCAGGTGCATCGCCGCCATCACCGCGGCGCGGGTACCGTCGGTGGAACCGGAACGCGAGGCAATGGTGTGCATCAGTTGATCGACGTGATCGGCGATCGCCTGGAACTCCGCCTCGCTCGCGGACGAGACGACGCTGTAGGTCTGCTGGAAGATCCTGACCTTGTAGGTACGCTTGCTGGAATCGGCGGCGGCGCTCATCCGGGTTGGCCGTGGCAACTCGCGCCACGGTAACTAACAGTCTGTCACTCTTTCGCCACGAACGGAACCAGCGCCACTATTTCACGTAGACGACATCGCGATACGCGGCGGCTGTATTATTACCGGAAAAGAAGAACTCTTTCTTGCCGATGCCCTGCGCCTCCACCCACACACCGGTCTGGCTTGGGGCGGTGGAATTACGGATTTCAATGTTGCGGGAGGAGAGGAAGTGCATGGCAGCGAGTTGACCGCCCACCTTGCCCTGCCTCGCGTGGATGCCGTCCAGGGATAACCCGTCCACGGAGTGGACAAAGAGCGCATGACGATCTTCCAAAGCGCCCTCGGCGGGCCAGTTTACACGTAGGTCTTTCACCGAGGAATCCGCTATATAGCCGAGCAGCAGCACGGCGGCGGTTTCGTCCTCGCCGGCCACGGAATCGAGAAGCGCCTTCCTGGGCCTTTGCGTTTGCGTGAGAGGGCTTTTCGGTGGAACGACGCTCACGAAAATTCCCGCGAGGCGCAGATCCCGGATGGGGTGGCTGGTCATACCGCTGAAGAGCAACTTTCCAGCGGTGCAAATGCGGATGTTCGAGAAGGATACGCTCTGAACGTGACCCGCGCGGGCGTTCTCATCGCGGCGCTTCAGATCCACCACAATGGGCCACTCGGCGCTCCCTTCGTGAACGGCCGCCGTCTCAATCAGGAGGTTTGAGAACAGCAGGGATTCCACCGTGCCGCCATCCCGCGCAAAAATACCGATGCCGCCCTGAGACGCTTCAATCACGGAATTCGAAACCACGACATTGCGGATGTCTCCGTTCGTGGGAGTACCCACCTTGATGGCCACCGATCCACTGCGAAGCGTGCTATCGCTGATCGTGACGCCCGCGCAGGGCGGGGCGATTCCATCGACGAGGCTGGTTTGGAGCGTGATGCCGTCGCCGCCACCGCGAAAATTCAAGGCATGCACGGAGACATGGGTGGAGGAATCGATTACCACCCCATTCGTATTCGGGGCGAGTGTAGCGTTTTCAATCAGCAGGTTATCGAGCCAGGCGGCATCCACCACGCGCAGCGTGATGGTCCAGGCGGGAGAACGTAGAAAACGGATGCCCCGGATCTGCACATTCGTCGCGTTCTCAATCAGCACCAGGGATAGCAGCTTGGACCCGGGATTGTGAACGGTGGTTTCATCCGGAGCCGGAACCGGACCGGCCTGGATCTCTCCACCGCCCGTGAGCGCGATGCCATTCACGCCCTTGCCGTAAAGCAGGGCGGGGGCCGTATAGTCTTCAACGCGGCCGCTGGTGGCGAGCACCGCGCCCGGCGCCAGATTCAGGGTGATGTTATCTCTGAAGTAGAGCGTTCCCGTAACGTAACGCCCCGCCGGGAAATGGAGCGTGCAGCCTCCATCCACCGCGCATGCGTCGATCGCGCCCTGAATGAGGGCTGTCTCGGTGGCCTCGCCGTCGCCACGCACTCCGTAGTCGGTAACGTTCCGTGAAGGTAGTTGCGGGGCCGCCGGGAGCGCCGGCTGCAATACCGCAAGAACGCAGAACAGCATCCCAGGCCGTGCACAGGAGCGCGCCACTTTCAGGAAGACGCATCTTGCGGAAAGATCGCGATAGATCGTAAGTGCGAACATCGTTCCTACGAGTGTAGCGGACGCGGTGCGGGCGGAATCGGGAGGCTGCAGCCGCATGGAGGCAGGAGCGTCAATAGCGGGGCACCGCGGGATCGACGTGCAGGCTCCAGGCCTCAATGCCGCCGGACATGCTCACGCAGTTGCTGATCCCCTTTTCGCGAAGCCAGGCCACCACGTTGAGGCTTCGAACGCCGTGGTGGCAAAAGACGATCAGCTTCGCTTCATCCGCCTGCGCTTCCAACTCCGAGAGATGTTGCGGCACGCTGCCCATGGGAATGAGTGCGCTGCCCTGAACCTGGCAGAACTGATGTTCTTTCGGTTCCCGGACATCGATCAACTTGACGGCTTCCCCATTGTCGAGAAGCTGCTTGACTTCAGTAGCAGTGATTTCGAGAGTGTTGGTCATATCGATTCGCGTGTCTTGCCGCGCTTCGGCGGTTTGCCTAACGCAGCCCCAATTCTTTCAAGACGCGGTCCGCGCCATAGATCTTGTCGAGCGCCTCCGCGATGGCCTGTGAGGCGACGAACACGGCCCGCGCCGTGCGGTCCTGATAAATAAAACGGTTGGGCAGGCTGGGAAGGTTACCATCAAAAACGATCCCCACCACTTCTCCCTTCGTATCGACGGCCGGGCTGCCGGAGTTTCCTCCGTGGATGTCCGCGGTGGTGACGTAGTTGAAGGGTAGGTTCATTTGGAGCCTTGCCCTTGCCGCCTTCCAGGATTCCGGAAGGATATAGGGGTCCCTGCCCGTGGCCCTCTCAAAGATGCCGCCGATCGGCGTGAACGGCGGGATGTAGCCGATGCTCTTATCCTCAAATCCCCGCACGGGTCCGTAGGCGAGGCGAAGAGTAAGGGTAGCGTCGGGATAGTCGTTTTCACCATAGATACCGAAGCGGGCGCGCGCGATCTTGGTCTCCGCATCCACGACCACGCTCTCAATGGTGTCCTGGTAGGTGGCGATCAGTTTTCGTGCATCCGGATCAAGGATGCGGATCAAAGTGAACATCGGATCCTTTGATTCGCGAATCCGCTGAGGATCTTCGAGGAGCTTCTCCCGGACGGCCCGATCGTCCAGCTTGCTTCCCATGATGTAACCGCGAGCGGCTTCGAGTGCGCTGCGCCCGCCGAGCGCTTCTTTCACCGCGGGATCATCGGGAAATTCGCGGGCAAGCGCCTGGAGGGAATTCGCCAGCAATTGCGCTTCGAACTCCTTGTAGATCGGGTAGTCCCCGGCAATGCGCCGCTTGATGTTGGGAATCGCCGCGTCATTGTAACCCTTCAGCCGGTCTTCGTTGGGTTTCCCAATCTCAGTGGAGTAGCGCGTCAGCATCAGGCCCAGCAAGTAAAGGTCGGAGCCCCGGCCCATCATGGTTTCCTTCAGCAGGACGGCTTTGTAAATCCTGCTGTAGGCCTTCATCGCCCCGGCGACTTCATCCCAAACCGCTCCGTACTTCCGCTGCAGGTCACTGTTCCTGGCGATGGCCTCTCGCAAGGCGATTTCCTGCGCACGCTTCTCATTCATGAGATGCTCGTCGCGCACGCCGCTCAGGAACCCGGTGTAGGCTTTCTGGCTGTTCTCCAACCCAAAGATCGATTCGCGAGCGATGCGCGCCTGCTCCGCACCCAAGCCGGCATACGCTTTGGCCGTTGTGATGAACGAGGCGAGCCTTTCGAGCGTAAGCGGGTAGGAAACGTCCCGGAAGAACTCAAGCTGCGAAACCGTGTTCAGCCGGCCGGTAGTGCCCGGGTGGCCGGAGACAAACTCCAACTGGCCCACCTGCGTGCCCTGCTTGCTCCAGCGCAAATAGTCTCGCGGTTTGGCCGGCGCGCCATTCTCGTAGGCTCGCAGAAAGGTGATATCGAGGCAGTAGCGGGGGAAGTTGAAGTTATCCGGGTCTCCGCCGAAAAAGGCGATGCCGGATTCGGGCGCGAACACCAACCGGACATCGTCGTACTCCTTGTACCGGTAAAGGTTGTACATGCCACCCGCGTAGAGCGTCACCACCTGGCAATCGAAGCCGCCCGTCGAGCATGCATTCTCAATCTCCGACATCTCCGCCTTGCGCAGCTTATTCGCTTCCGCCGCTTCGGTTATCGCGGCGCCCTTGCCCTGGACGCGCGCGGTGACATCCGTGATCTCCAGCAGCACGCGCACCCGCATACCGGGGCACTTCCGCTCTTCCGCATGGCTCTGGGCGTAAAAACCGTTGCCCATATAGTCGTGTTCTTTGCTCGAAAGATTCTGGATGCAATCGGCGGCGACGTGATGGTTCGTGAACAATAGGCCATCGGGAGAGACGAAGGAACCGGAACCATTGCCGAAGTGTACGCTCCCCAAGCGCAAGTGGTCGAGAAACGCGGGGGTGAGCTCAAAACCGTAATTCCGCCGCATCTCCTGCCGCACAGGATCGGGCACCTTGTTGAAAAGCCACATCCCTTCTTCGGCGGAGGCGGTTAGAACCGGGAAGGCGAGAATCGCGGTAAGGAGAAACGATTGCAATTTACGCATGGCTGCAGGGGTACTTATCGACACTGTCCGAATCGAAGTTCCAGTGTATCGCGCGGCTGCGGAGGGCTTACATCCCTGGGCGGCAGTTGTGCATAAACCGGCGAAGAGGCCTTTTTCACTTATGACCTGACGATCACTCGAAGTGCAAAAGTACCTTAGGCCCCAGACAGCACCCGTAGTCCTTCGCATTCGTTTCGCCGCTGCTATCCCAGGATCCAGCCAATTCGTGGGGCACGTGCAGCTATTTCCTGATCTCTTCAGATAATTTTCAGCTATTCGCAGTGACGCCGTACTGAACCGGTAGCACCTAGGGGATTTCACCAATCCAGCGCATGATGAGACTGGAAGCCCGCAGGCACTCCGGCTGAACCCTATGACGATCCGGCGACTCATCGACGAGCACGAACTGGGCATCGCCTCCGTTCTGCTGGGCGTGTGCCTCTCGCTCGGGCTTCTCATCGGTTTCGACCTGAAGTGGCAGCGCGAGTTTCCGAACCGGGAGTTTGTGGTGGCAACGGACCATTCCCCTCCCTTCCAGATCGTGCACGCCGATGGCCGGGTGAGCGGCGCGATGGTGGAAGCGCTCAACCGGGCGGCCGAACGCTTGCACATCAAGCTGCGCTGGCGTGCGGTGAAAGGCGGGCCGGATGCGCATCTGGGTGTCGATCCGTCCGTCGATCTTTGGCCTTTCGTGATGCGCCTTTCCGAACGGAAGAACCGGTTCTATATCGCGCAAACCTTTGCCAACGCGACGTATCTCCTCGCAAGCACAGGGGCGTCGAGTGAACCGGTTTCCCAATTCGTCAAGGGAAAGCACATCGCCATTCGCGATGTTCCTCATTTTCGCGCTCAATTCAAGAAGCTCTATCCGGAAAGCATCGCGGTCCCGTTGAAAGAAGTCGATGACGTGCTGCTGGCGGCGTGCAAGGGAGACGTCGCCGCCGCGATTACCGAGCCCAGTCAGCTTCAAGACTTCCTTCTGCGCGAAAGGCACAAGTGCAAGGGTGGCCCCTTGCAAATCCACGGAATCCCGGACTGGCGGGTGCCCCTTTCGATTGGCTCCACTTTTGCCAATGCACCGGTCGCCGATGCATTGCGCGCCGAGTTGGGCGCGATGGCTCGAGAGCATGAACTCGATGACGTTCTGGCGCGATACCAGCCGCTCTCGATCTTTCGCGACGCGGATACATATGGGGAAACCGAGCTGGAACGCTCAATGCTGCGAACCCTCAATCTGCTCCTGCTTCTTGCCGGGCTCTCCGCGTTCCTGGGGACGCGCGTATTCCGCTTGCGGCGCACTGCCGCTCGGGCCGTTCGGCTGGCCGACGACCGCTTCCGCTATCTCGCCGATATGAGCCATGAACTCCGTACGCCGCTGAACGGGATCCTCGGCATGGCCAATCTACTGCACGACGCCAAGCTCAGCCCCATCCATCGCGATTACCTGAAGGTGATTGAGCTTTCCGGCAATGAGCTGCTGGCTCTGATTAACAATGTCCTCGATCTGGCCAAATTGGACCGGCGCGGGGCCACCACCAAGATTGAGAGCGTCTCGACGCGCGAACTGACCGGGAACCTGCTGAGCATGTTCGTTCCCGTGCTCCAGGCGCGGGGAATCGAGTCCGTACTTGCAGTGGACTCTTCGGTGCCCGATCGCATTCGCATCGATGCCGCGAAGTTCCGTCAGATCTTCGTGAACCTCACCGGCAACGCGGTGAAGTTCACCGCAAAGGGATTCGTTCACATCCGTGTTCGCTGCGTGGAGTTCCCCTCTTCCGACCGTCACCTTCGCGTCGAGATCGCGGACAGCGGCCCCGGTATTTCCGACGCCGACCAAGCCAAGCTCTTCCGCGCCTTTGAGCAGACGGCCGCCGGGCGCGACAGCAATGCCAAGGGAACGGGGCTTGGCCTTGAGATCTCCAAACGCCTCGCCTGCTTTGCCGGGGGACGTGTCGGCCTGAGCAGCGCCCTCGATCAAGGAAGCACGTTCTGGTTCGAGTTGCCCATGGAGCCGGACTCGGAAACTTCCCTCCCTCAGGAAGCGGGGCAGAATGCGATCCACGCACGCCTTGCGCTGAACGGGAAGCGTATCGCGATCGCAGGCGGGCATCCGGCTTTGCACACGGCCCTGCGCGAGGATCTCGCCCGGTTCGGCGCGGAAGCGCTCTCGTACCCGAATCTTTCGGATCTTCCCGGCCGGGAGGCTCCGCTGTTCGACACGATCCTGCTCGACTATGATTCCCTGGCTGCCCATGGCGAGGCAGTGGTGGAGGATCTCCAGGCCTTACGTGAGGCATCCTCCGCCGATCTCGTCGTGCTCTGCAACGGAACTCAGGCGGCGGGAGCCGTGGAAGGCTGGAAGGCGCCCTGGCTGCGAACCGCGCTCAAGCCGGTAAACGCGATCGATCTCGCCCGGATGCGGGAGGACGGCTGGCAAACGGGAAGCGCGCTCAAGAGCTTGGCCAAGGCTGTATCCGACACGGCGTCTCAACCCGAATTAGCCGCTCTTCCGAAGCCCGCAGCCGCCGCGGATCGCCTGCGAATTCTCGTAGCGGAGGACAATCCCGTGAACCGGATGGTGATCAAGGCGATCATCGAACGTCTGGGCCACGAGGGAACGATCGCCGCCGACGGCGAACTTCTAATTGAAGCCTTGGAGCGGGATCTTGGTTATTCCCTGATTCTGATGGATTGCAACATGCCCGGCCTCGATGGCTTCGAGACTTCCCGGCGGATTCGCGAGCGCTTCGGGAAGCACAACCTGCCACCCATCGTGGCCGTCACCGCCAACTCCGTTGAGGACGTCTACACAAGATGCATCGACAGCGGCATGAACGATGCCGTATCTAAGCCGGTTACCGCCGAGTTGCTGCAAAGTGTATTCAAGCGCTACGCGGTTGCCCGGCATGCCGGGTAACTACCATTCGATTCCCGCTGCGCGCATCACGGACGCGGAAGTGTTGTACCCCAACCGGACTCCTTCTTCGAGAGGCATTTCCTTGATGCCGCGGCCAAACACTTCAGGGCTGACTCCGTCTTCATAACCGATCTTCTGGAGTGTGGCGAAGAATGCCTTCAGGTCGATGACACCCTCCCCGGCAAAAAGACGCTCATTGTCGCGAATCTCTTCCGGGGGCAGCTTTGGCGCATCGGCCACCTGCACGTGAACGATGGCGTCCTTACCGGCGCTTTCGATATCGGCGAGCGTGTCGCCCGCGTGATGCCAGTGCCACGAATCCAGCAGCACACCCACGTTCGGCCCCGCCTCCCGGGCGAGCGCCAGCATCTCGCTCAAGGTGCAAGCGAACAAGTGCGGAAACCGCTTCCTCAAATGGAGCGGCCCGATATACTCCAGGCCAAACCGCACCTGGTGATCCGCCAGAACCTTGGCGATTGCCCCAAAGCGCGTCCTCAGCAGCTTCCACATCTCCGCCTTGGGCGCGTCAAACGACGGCATCACCCACGTGGTCATCCGCGGGCAACCGATTTCCGCGGCGAACTTCGCCGCCGCCGGAAGGTCTTTCAGCGTGTCATTGAACTTTGATTCGTCTTCCCTGAAGTTCACGGGGCAACCCAAGACGGCCGGCTTCAGTGCTTTGGATGCGAGGAAGTCCTTCGTCTGCGAAGCGCCTTCCTTCATGGCCGGGCCGAGATCCACATCCACGCCGGGATAGCCGAAATGGTGCGCCAGCGCGGCGAAGTCCCGCCACTCCACCTTCTTGCCGTTCACCAGGGTTCGATTCAGGGAAGGATACATCCGGCGCCTCCTCTTCGCTACGGTTTCGCAAGGTCCGCTTTCGCTTTCGACTTTTCGCGAAAGTAGAGAATCAAGTCCACGCCCGTGGGCACCCGATCCAGTTGGCGGAACAGGATGAGGATCTGCCCGCGATGCAAGGTGGCGTGGTTTACCACATGCAGCGCCACCTCCCACACCGGCTGCCGGATCGCAACGCCTCGCGAGGTGAGATACTCGAGATCTTGCGCCCAATCCGCGTCGCTCAGCCGTTCCGCCCATTTCACCAACTCGTCCAGCACCGGCATCCATCGTTCGCGCAGGTCTTCGATCGAACTCCCGGGCTCGAATGCGCCGGCGCGCACGGCGCCATCGCCCTGAAGCCGGTTCCACCACACGCAATCGGATTGATAGATGTGGACCAGCGTTCCCCAGATGCTCCGGTGAGAGGCATGCACGTCGCGGCGCAGATCTTCGTCATCGATCACAGCGCATGCGTCCAGCGCCGTCCGCGTCGCCCAGCGCGTGTACCGCAAATACTCAACCAGCATTTCGTTCATCGTTCCTCGCGCTTGCCACTCCCTTCGCGGTGCATTTGCAGCCAATTGTATGCGGAACGCACCGGCGGGAAAAGCCACTCCTTCCCTATTCCGTTGGAGTCTCCGCACCCGGCACGCGGCCCGCGAACCCCGGCCATTCCGCCGAGGAGAATTTCTCTCCGAGGCGCAGCACACGGAAGGGCGTGCCCATGCGGGCGCATGCCGCCTCAAACACCGCGGGATCCTCCGTGTTGAACGTGAAGAGATGGAAGTGATGGGGAATCACCACACCCGCTCCGATCACCTTGCCCAGTGCGGCCGCCTCCTCCGCACTGAGATTGCCCGCGACGCGCCGCTCCGGCTTATCACCGTTGATGGGCAGCAGCGCCACATCGATTTTGTATCCCCGCAGCAGCTCCTCCATCCCTTCGAAGTGCTTCGTATCGCCGCTGTGATAGACACACCAATCGCCAAACCGCACGACATAGCCGAGGAAACGGCAGCGCCCCTCTTCATCGCGTTCGACCGTGTTGTGCGCCGCGGGTACGGCGATGATCTCAAACGGATCGATGTGTGCCGTCTCACCCTCGTTCATCCCGATAGCGAAGGCCGTACTCAGGCTTAGCCGCTCCGACGCAAAATGCCGGTTGGCTTCGGGTAGCAGAAAATGCGTGAGGTCCTTTGCGGTGAGGATGGGAAGCAGGGTGTCGCGGTCGAGATGGTCCGTATGGTTGTGGCTGGAAGTGACGATCTCCACGAAACCCAACTCCGCCGGATCCACCACACGCTCGCTCATCCGCGTGTGCGGCTTATCGGTGCCCGCATACTTTTCGCTGAGTGAATCGGAGAGGTACGGGTCAAACAGGAGATGCTGCTGCTTGAATTGCAGGAGGAAACCGCTCTGCCCCAGCCACCACAAACGGAAATGATCATCGTAACTGTTCGAGCGGTGGATATCCTCGAGCAGCGCTTCGTCCTTCTGAAATGCGGAGATTAGCCCTGCCGGTTCGCTCATGAGAGGCCCAGTTCCTTCCTCACCAGATGCACGCCTTCCACCATGTTGGCGAGTTTACGACGGGCCGCCCAGCGCGCGGTCTGGCTCAGGCCGCAATCCGGCGCGAACGATAGCCGCTCCGCGGGCGCGTACTGCAAGCAGCGCCGCACTCGCTCCGCGATGTCGCGCGGCGTCTCGATGTAGTAGCTCTTCACGTCCACGATTCCCACGCTCACATCACGGGTTCTGGCGATCTCAGCAATGAGTTCGAGTTCGGCGAATTCCCGGCTCGCCATCTCCAGATGCAGCTCCTCCACGTTGAATTGCAAAAAGTCCGGAAACATCGGTGCGTACTGCCGCGGACCCACGGCGCGCGCCTTGAAGTTCCCGAAACACAGGTGCGTCGAAAGCCGCGCGCGGCCCCTGGCAGGCTCCGCCGTCCGGTTGAACAGGTCCACGAATCGGCTGGTATCCTCCTTGTGCGCGTAGCAGCTCATCGAGGGTTCATCGATGGTGATCTCCTTGCAGCCCGCTTGCACCAGACGACCGATCTCCTCCCGGATCAAGGGGAGTAGCCCCTCGGCGATAGCCCACCGGTCCGGATAGCGAGCATTCGGCAGAAGCCGCCCGCTCATCGTGTACGGCCCTGGAATGCTGGCCTTCAGCACAGGCCCCGGAGGGGCCAATCGCACGAGGCGGGCGAACTCCTCCACGACCCCCAGGCCGCGAGGCGCGCGGAGTTCGCCGGTAATGGCGTGCTTGCCGCGCTGATCGTGCGCCGGTGGGCCAAAGCGGCGCGGCGGGGCAGGTTCGCGATCGATCCCCTCAATGTAGCCGTAGAACGAGAGGTTGAAATCGAGGCGGGATTGCTCCCCATCCGTAATCACGTCGAGCCCCGCGCGGACCTGGTCGCCGATCGCCACGCCCGTCGCGTCGTCCTGCAGCTCGGCGAAATCGTCCGCGCCGAAGGCATCCAGGTGGCTGCTTGCAAACTCCAGCCAGCCGGGGAACGGATAGCTCCCGATCACCGTGGTTCGTAACGGAATAGGCTGCATCTCGT
>JADYZL010000336.1 GCA_020853155.1 Bryobacterales bacterium | reverse complement strand
CGGAATACTTGTCGAAACTCTTGATGCGCCCGGAAAGTTTCACTCCGCTGGTGAGGTAGATCGTCAAAAAGATCTTCTCTTTGCGCGCGTTGTTCAAAAATGCTTCTTGTATGTTTTGCGCAGTCTTGTCCATTGAGCATTCCCCATTCAACAAAAATCGGTAAAGGGAGTACGGCGTACCGTAGCTCGATTCTATAACATGATGCGGCAAGGGCGAAGCTGCGGGGCCACCGGATCGGGTACTTTCGACGCACGTGCTTGGGAGATGATAGAGGCAGGATGCTCGACAATGTGCGTATCGCGCGGATGCTCTCCGAAACCGCGGACCTGATGGAGATCGCCCAGGAGGATGGCTTCCGCATCCGCAGTTACCGGAACGCGGCCGCCTCCATCGAAAGCCAGCCGGAATCCGTTCTGGAGATGCTGAAGGACCCTTCAAAGAAGGTCACGGATATCAAGGGAATCGGCAAGGGAATCGCGCATGTGCTGACGGAAATCGCGGAGCGAGGCTCCTTCGAGCGGCGCGACGAGATCCTCACCCGTTACCCTCCCACCGCGCTGGAGCTGCTGAAGATCCAGGGTCTTGGGCCGAAATCGATCGCGCTTCTTTGGGAGCACTACCGGGTAAGCACCATCGACCAGCTCGAAGCGCTTTGCAAAGAGGGGAAACTGCGCGAACTCCCGCGGATGGGCCAGAAACTCGAAGAGAAGGTGCTGCGCTCGATCGAGATTTACCGGCGGGGCGCTGGCCGTTTCCTGGTGAGTTATGCGGACGAAGTCGCCGCCGCCTTATGCGATTGGCTTGGCGAAGTTGCCCCGCCCGGAAAGATCCACGTGGCGGGCAGCTACCGGCGCGGCAAGGAGACCATCGGGGACCTGGATCTGCTCGTGGAAACGACGGATGCGCCGGCTGTGCTGGAGCGATTCGTTCACGCGCCGGGCGTGGGTGAAGTGCTGGGCAAGGGCACGAACAAGGCGAGTGCCCAGGTGGGCGGGCAGAATCTGCAGGTGGACGTGCGCGCGCTGCCGGCGGAGAGCCTGGGAGCCGCATTGCAGTATTTCACGGGCAGCAAGGAACACAACATCGCCCTGCGCACGCGCGCCGTGAGCCGGAAGTTCACCTTGAACGAATATGGCCTCTTCCGCGAGGGAGAGACCGTGGCGGTGGCGTCTGCGAAAGAGGAAGACATCTATCACGAGCTGGGCCTCGCGTGGATTCCCCCGGAGCTGCGCGAGAACACCGGCGAAATTGAGCGAGCCGAAGCGAATACGCTGCCTGCGCTTGTGGACCTCGCCGATATCCGGGGCGATCTGCACATGCACACAGTCGAGAGCGACGGCCGGGCCACGCTCGAAGAAATGGCCCTGGCGGCGAAGGCCCTGGGCTACGAGTACGTCGCCATCACGGACCATTCGAAGGCGCTCGCGATGGCGAACGGGCTCGATGAAAAGCGAGTGCTTGCCTTTGCCCGCCTGGTACAGGCGATCAACAAAGAAGGCCACCTTGGCATTCACGTGCTGGCCGGAATTGAGTGCGACATTCTGCGCGATGGGCGCATGGACCTCGATGACGAAGCACTGGCGGCGCTCGATATCGTGATCGGCAGCGTCCACAGCTACATGAATCAGGAAAGCCCGGAAATGACCGCGAGGCTGCTGCGGGCCGTGGAGAACCCCTACCTGCGGGTGATGGGGCACCCCACCGGCAGGGTGCTGCTGCACCGCGATCCGTTCCCTTTCGATTTCGACACCGTTGCGGGGGCGTGCGCAAAGAACCATGTCGCCATGGAGATCAATAGCAGTCCGGAGCGGCTGGACTTGCATGCCTCCCTGATCCGTGCGGCCAAATCCCGAGGAGTCCGGTTTGTGGTGGATACGGACGCGCACCTGCCCAGGCACCTCGGAAACATGAAGTTTGGCGTGAAGATGGCGCGAAGGGGTTGGCTGGAGAAAGCCGACGTGCTGAATGCGCTGCCGCTCCATGGGCTGATGAAAGCAATGCGCCGGCGGCCCTCCTGAGACCGCCGGCGCATTGCACTTTGCCAATTTCGCCGCTAAATCAGGCGCTCAAGCTTCCCGATGGCATCGTTCTGCACGGATCGAACATACTCGAAGACCCCGCCTTGGGCGAGCAGCGTCTCCTGAAGTTTCTTGACGTCGATCTCGTGCGGCGGCGTGTTTGCCTGGTGCGCAAGGCTCGCCGCCACCCCGGCCGCGTGGCCGATGAGCATCCATTGCGGCTCCATCCGTAAGGAAGCGAAGGCAATGTGCGATGCGGAGAACGGCACCGGCGCGAGCAGGTTGATGCACTCTTCGCGCTTGGGCAGCATGATGCGGTAAGGGATCTGGTACGGCGTCACCGCCACCTGCACGTCTCCCTCATTCTCGACGAAGCCTTTCGCATTGACGATGCGCTGGATGTTGTGCGAATCGCTCTGATAACTGCCCATGCCGATGGCATCCGGCTTGCGCAAATCCGTCTGGAGGTCTTTCTGCGTGGCCACGAACTCGCCCACCATGCGGCGTGCTTCACGCACGTATAGCTGGTTCGGCCAGTGGTTCGTATCCTCGTATTCATCGCGGGCCAAGCCCCAGTTGTTCACTTCCATCTGGAGCGTGGCGGGGACGCGGGGGTCGTTCGCGAGGAAGTAGTAGAGCCCCTGTTGATAGAGGATGTGCTCGTTCCAGATGCGGGCGCGCGTCGCGTAGTTGCCGTCGGGATACTCCCAGTTCTTGCCGATGTAATCCGAAGAGAAACCGCCGCGGTTGTTGATATCCGCTTTCCGGTTCGGAATCCGCCGCAGGAGCGAAACCTCATTGAAGACGGGTGGGCGGTTGAGGCGTTTTACCTCCCCGGCAAGGTAGAGCGCCAGCAGTTCGTAGCGGGCCGGGTCGTAACCGGCAGGCTTGGGCCACGCGATGCGGTTTGTGGGGTCGTTTGAGGCGATCACGCGGAAGTTGTAGGCCTGCACCTTGGAATCGCCGTCACCCGGCGTGCCGCGCGGGTAATCGCCGATCTCGGGATACAGCTTGCCGCTGGCGTCGCGGGCGGGAATCGGATAGAGGAACTGGTGGTGCGGCGTTTCCGCGCGGATGCCGGCGAGCGATTCGCCGTATTGCTTCACCCCCTCGCGGCCCACCGTATAAGAGACTTTCGCCTGCGCGATGAGGTCGCCCTCATAGGTGCAATCCGCGAAGAGCGGCGCGGAGAAGCGCTCACCATTCTCCATTTCGATCGAGCGGATGCGGCCGCCCGACATGATGACACCCGTCTTCTCCTTCAGGCGGCGCCGGAGGAGCAGCGTCACATTCGCTTCCGAAATCATCTCGAGGAAGATGCTTTCGGCAACATGCGGCTCCGGCATCCAGGCGAGAAAATCCAGATGCTGGCCCACATCGTAGCGGCGGCCGGCACGCAAGTAGAACTCGAGTGCCATGCCGCCGATCACCTCCCGGCGGCCCACATCCGTGCCGGAGAGCCCGCCGCTCACCATGCCGCCCACGTGATCTCGCGGCTCGAGCAGCGCGACTTTCATTCCCTGCCGGGCGGCCGCCACGGCGGTGGTGACACCGGCGGCCGTGCCGCCGTATGCCACGAAGTCGAACGCACGTTCGGCAGGCGCCGTACCCGTCATCTGAGCCGAGGCGAGCGGAGATGCCAGCATCCCCGCTCCCATCAGAGAATGGAAGTCCCGTCGATTCATCGATACTCTCTCCCTCACTGTTATTAGAACGTGAGACGCATGCCCACTTGCATCCGGCGCGCTTCGAGGGCGCCGAAGATCTTCCCGAAACTGGCATTCGTGTTGACGCCTTGCGCGTTCGGGCTGAATGTCGTATTCGGATTGTTCAGATTTACCGTATTCAATGCGTTAAACATTTCCCAGCGTGTCTCGAGGCGGAAGCGCTCCAGGAAGCTGAAGGTCTTGAAGAGGCTGAAGCTGACGTCGGTGAGGCCCGGCCCACGGGTGCTGGGGAGCGTGTAGGGCGCATTGCCGAGCACCCAGTTGGCTGGGTTCTTAAAGGCGTTCGTATCGAACCAGCCGTTCGCGCTGCGCTGATCGGAGGGCAGTGTGGGGTCGCTCACCAGATCCGGAAACCCGATGCCGGTGAAGTTGTTCGCGCCTCTCACCATCAGGGGCTTGCCCGTCTGGAAGGTGCCGATTCCATTCACCTGCCAGCCGCCGAGAATAAGATCCACCACGGTTGGCGCCTGGGCGAGGAACCGGTGCCCCTTGCCGACAGGAAGCTCATAGACGCTGGAGACCACCAGCCTCTGGGAAACGTCGTCCTGGTCAACGCGCCGGTCGAGCCTCCGGT
>JADYZL010000335.1 GCA_020853155.1 Bryobacterales bacterium | reverse complement strand
GATCGGCGACATCAATATCATTCTCGACCACGTTGCGCAGCGCGCGCCCTTGCGCCGCAACACCACCCAGGCCGAAGTGGGCGATACGGCGGCCTTTCTGGCGAGCGACCTCTCCCGCGGCATTACGGGCAGTGTGATCTACGTGGATAGCGGATATCATATCGTCGGGCTCTAGTCCGGGGAGAGGATGGAAGCCAGCCGCAGCGCTCCCTGCGCGGAGTAAAATAGTCTGCGGAGCCGCCGCCTGGCGCTCCGCCGCCCGGGGACCCCTGATCTTCCCGTGCGCAATCTAGCATCCAACCATGATTGACGTTCAGAACCTGAGCAAACGTTATGGCGGGTTCACCGCCGTCGATAACATCAGCTTTCATGTGGAACGAGGCCGCATCGTTGGCTTTCTCGGCCCCAACGGCGCCGGCAAGACCACCACGATGCGCGTGCTCACCTGTTTTCTGCCGCCCTCTCGCGGCAGCGTGAGCATCGCCGGCCATGACGTGCTCGAAGAGCCGTTGGCCGTCAAGCGCGCCGTCGGTTACCTGCCGGAAACGCCGCCGCTGTACACGGATATGTCCGTCGAAGGCTATCTGCGTTTCGTCAGCGAAATCAAAGGCGTACCCGCCCGCAAAGTCGCCGGCCGCGTGGAGTACGCACTCAAGCGCTGCGCCCTCCTCGATGTGCGCGGCAAGCTCATCGCGAAGCTCTCGAAGGGCTACCGGCAGCGCGTCGGCCTGGCCCAGGCGCTGCTCCACGATCCGCAATTGCTCATCCTCGATGAACCCACCTCCGGTCTCGATCCCAAGCAGATTCTCGAAACCCGGGATCTCATCCGGGAGCTTTCCGGAGATCACACCATCATCCTCAGCACGCACATCCTGCCGGAAGTGGAGCAGGTCTGCCAGGAAGTGATCATCATCAACAAGGGCCGCCTGGTCGCCACGGATTCTGTCGCCAATCTGCGCAACCGCTTGCAGGGTGCGGATGCCATCGCAATTGAAATTTTCACGGAAGGCGCCGCCATCGATCCACAATCCGCCGAACAACTTCTCGCGGCCATCCCCGGCGTTGCCCGCGTCCACTCGAATGGCCTGCGCGAAGGCCGGATCCATCTCGAACTGGAAGCCGGGCCGGGGCGCCGGATCCGTTCCGCCGCTGTCAACGCCATCCTCAGCCGGGGCTGGCAGCTATACGAGATGAAGTCGATCACATACAGCCTTGAAGAGGTCTTCCTGGAAGTCACCGGTGCAAGCGCGGAGGAATCTCCATCATCCGCCGGAGACGCCGCGGAGGAGGAAGCTCAATGAGAAACATCCTCACCATCGCCGCCAAGGAACTGCGCAGCTATTTCGTCTCGCCGATCGCCTACATCATCCTGGCCGTCTTCGCCCTGGTCTTCGGCATTTTTTTTAACGTGAGTGTGGAGAGCTTTATCCGTTATGTGCTCGCCCAGGGCCAAATGGGCGGCAACGTCTCCCTTGACCTGCATGAGACGCTCATTGCCCGCCTCATGGGCACCATCAATACCATCGGGCTTTTCCTCGTGCCGATGATCACCATGCGTCTCTTCGCGGAAGAGAAGCGTACCGGCACGATTGAACTGTTGCTCACCTCGCCTGTCCGCGATTACGAAATCGTGCTCGGCAAGTGGCTTGCCGCCGTCGCCTTCTATGCCGCGCTGCTCGTCGTCTCCTCGCTGAACTTCGCGATTCTGCTCTACTTCAGCAATCCGGAGTGGAAGCCCATCCTCGTCGCGTACCTCGGGCTGTTCCTCACCGGCTGCGCCACGCTGGCCCTGGGTACGTTCGTCTCCACCACCACCCGCAACCAGATCATCGCCGTCGCGGTCACCTTCTTCGCCTGCCTCGCGCTCTGGATCGCGGACGCCGTCACCGTGTTTGGAAGCGGCTTCTGGGCGGAGGTGATCGGCTACCTCTCGCTGATCTCGCATTTCAATGATTTCTCGCGCGGCCTGCTGCAGGCGAAAGACGTCGTGTTCTTCGTGACCTTCACGATTTTCTTTCTCTTCCTCTCGGTACGCTCGCTCGAATCGCTGCGGTGGAGGTCATAATGCCCACGGGAAACGGTTCCATACTCGATAGATACTGGCGTGAATCCCGCCAAAACCGATACGGCGTGTACCTCGTCGTCTATGTCGTCGTCGTGCTGCTCCTGCTGGGAGGCGTGAATTATCTCACGAACCGCTTCAACAAGAGTTACGATTCCACTGCGACTCACCGCCTCACTCTGTCGGACCAATCCCGCAAGGTGGCGGAGGCTCTGCCCGGCGATATTTCGATGCGCTATTTCTACAGCACCGGCGGCGCGGAACCGGCCAAGGAGTTACTCTCGCGCTACGCCGAGTTGAGCGGCAAGATTCACGTCGATTACGTGGACATGGATCAGAAGCCCCTCGAAGCCCGCGCCGCCGGTGTGACGGCTGCAGGCGAAGTCGTGCTCTCGATGGGCCCGCGCCTGGAGCGCGCCTCCATGCTGAGCGAAGAGGAAATCACCCGCGCGATGATCCGCCTCACGCGCGAAGGCAGCCGCACCGTCTGCGTGATGCAAGGCAGCGGAGAGCCGTCGCTCGAGACCCGTGAAGCCGATGGGTTCAGCAACCTTCCCGTCCTGCTCAAGGCATCGAGCTACGAGATCCGGCCCGTAAACCTCGCCGATGCCACGGCTGCGCTCCAGTCCACCGCCACGCCCCAAGCCAACGCGGAGCAGCCCACCTGCTCCGTGCTTATCGTGGCCGGCCCCCGCACGGATTATCCCTCGCCTGTCGTGGCGGCGATCCGCAATTACGTCGAAGCCGGTAATGCCGCACTCTTTCTGCTGGATCCGCCCGGCGTCGTGCAAGGCCTTTCCACCGCCGCCAACGACGAACTCGCCAAGCTGCTTGCCGGTTGGGGTGTGGAGTTGCAAAAGAACTGGCTCATCGCCCCGCGCGATCTCGCATCTTTGCGCTTCGGCCCGCTCACCATCGCCGTCACCGGGTACGATAGCCACCCAATCACGAGTACCCTCGGAAGCAACCTCACGCTCTTCCCGGAGGCGCGCTCGCTGCGTATCGTCGATTCAAAATCCGCTACCGTTACACCCCTCTTCTCCTCGCCCGCGGACGCCATGGCAACGGATTCGCTCGGGGCGGAAGGGAAGGAAATCGATCTCTCGAAACTGCCAAAAGGCCCCTTCGTCATGGCCGTGGCCGGCACGCTAAACACGTCCTCCCCGCCGCAAGCGGCCGACGCCGCCAAGCCCGCCGATGCCAAGGCTCCACCGGCGGGCCGCTTCGTCGTCGTGGGCAACAGCCGCTGGGCCCAGAACGGCAGTCTCGGCCAGTATGAGAACCGCAACCTGCTCGCGAATAGCATCAACTGGCTCGCGGCGGAGGAAGACCTGATCTCCATTCCACCGAAGTCGCCTTCGGAGGCCACCCTCGTCCTCACCCCGCTCCAGTTACGCATCCTCAACCTCTCGGCCATTTTCCTCATCCCGCTCCTGGTGGTCGCGGCGGGCGTTCTGGTGTGGCTGCGGCGGAGATAGCATCATGAAGAAGAACGCCGGATTGCTGGTAGCCGCCGCGCTGCTCCTTGTTGTTGGGGGAATGGTTGGCTACCTGATGATGCAGGATCGCGAAGCGCCTGCCCCCACGCCTCCGCCCGAAACGCGCTTGTTCCCTGGCGACTTGAAAGACCTCACCGCGGCGAGCCTCGCCCGGCCGGGCGAAGAACCGGTCAAACTTCGGCAAACGGCGCCCCCGCCCGCGCCCGAAGGCGGCATCGGCGAATGGCGCATCGAGAGCCCGGCCTTGTACAAGGTCGATATCATGATGCTCGGCGAATGGCTCGGCGCCCTTCGTACGCTCGACGCCCAGCGGACCCTTGATTTCCCCGCGCAAGGCGGCGCCTACGGCCTCGAAGCCCCCATGCTCACCATCGAGCTCACGGAAGGCGCGAAAACCCGCACTCTTGCAATCGGCGCGATGAACCCGGAGGGAAGCGCCCGCTATGCCCGTCTTTCCGGCGCCCCAAAACTCTACCTCCTCGCCGTCGGCAGCGTCACCACCCTGAATAAATCCGTAGGCGATCTGCGCCAGAAGCGCGCGCTCGACGTTACCGAGTTTTCCGTGGAGAAATTGCGCATCGAAACTCCCGGCGCGATTCGTGAAATCGTCCGTACGCCCTCCCGGGATTGGACCTTCGCCGCGCCCCCCGGCTTCCGTGCGGATCAGACCCTGATGGGCGAGTTCGTGAATGCCCTCATCACCGCCCACACGGAACCTGCCGCGCTCTCCCAACCCGCGCCGCCCGAAGCCCGCTTTCGCGCGATGAGCCCCGTCGCCACGGTCACCGCAAGCACCCCTGCCGGCGAACATCGCGCCGAGTTCCGCCGCGATAAGACGGGTGTCGTCAACGCGATGTCGGCCGATCTCAGCGGCGCTTATCCCGTCCAGGCCGATATCGAGAATTTCCTGAAGAAGCCTCTCGAAGAGTTCCGTAATCTGAAGTTGCTCGGCTTTGGATTCTCTGACGTCTTCACGCTCCGCTATCAATCCGGCGCTCACACGCTGAACCTCTCGCACCCCAACGAGTCGTGGGAACGGGATGGAAAGCCGGTCGATGCGGCCAAAGTCAACAAGCTGCTCGATGAATTGCGCGCGGCTACCGCCACCGCCTTCGTGGATGCAGATGCGCCCGGCAAAGCCGAAATCACCGTCCAATTGGAGACTGCCGGCGGCACGAAGGAACAGATCGAATTCGGTGGCGCCGGCGCGGAGCGCTTTGCGGTTCGCGTGGGGGAAAGGGGATACTACAAGTGTCCCGAAAGCGTCCTGGCGGATCTGGAGAAAGCAGCGGCGGAGGTGGCGGGTGGCGGCTCGGCTCGTTGAGGCATTTCTCCCCCGTCTTGCGCAGCACCCATCATGAACGCGCTCCTCACCGATCTTTATGAACTCACCATGGGCGCGGGCTACGTGCTGGCCGGCAAGCAGGATGAAGTAGCGACTTTCGATCTCACCATTCGCAAGCTGGCCCCAAACCGGGGCTACGCCGTGGCCGCCGGGTTGGCGCAAGCCGTCGAGTATCTGCTGAACCTCCGTTTTGACGCTGAGGAAATCGAGTATCTCCGCTCGCTTCCCCAGTTCCAGCACGCCCCCGAAGCCTTCTTCACCCTCTTGCGCGAGTTCCGCTTCCGGGGCGACTTGTTCGCCGTTCCGGAAGGCACGGTCCTCTTCGCGGGCGAGCCCGTGCTCACCGTCCGCGCACCTATTTTTGAAGCGCAGCTCGCCGAAACCTATCTCCTCTCCACCATCGGCTACCAGACCATGATTGCCACCAAGGCGAGTCGCATGGTCCGCGCCGCCGCGGGTAGAGCCGTCGTCGAGTTTGGCACGCGCCGCGCCTACTCGCCGGAAGCCGGGGTGATCGCCGGCCGCGCAGCCTATATCGGGGGCTGCACCGGCACCAGCAACACCCTTTCCGGAATGCGCTACGGCATTCCCGTTTATGGCACCGCCGCTCACTCCTGGGTGCAGAGCTTTGAGAGCGAAGCCGAGTCCTTCCGCGTCCTCCAGCAACTCCTTCAAGAGGGCACGATCTATCTCATCGATACCTACGACACCCTCGAAGCGGCGCGCACCGTGGCAAGCCTCGGCAAGCCTGCATTCGGGGTGCGTCTCGATAGCGGAGATCTCGCCACCCTCTCGCAACGGGTGCGCCAGATCCTCGATGCCGCCGGTCTCACCGATTGCAACATCATGGCCACTGGCAATCTGAACGAATACAAGATCGCCTCCCTTCTTGCCGATGGAGCCCAAGTGGATAGCTTCGGCGTGGGGACAGACCTCGTCCTCTCCCCGGACGCTCCCGGCATGAGCGTCGTCTACAAGCTGGCGGAGATCCAATCGAACGGCCGCAAGCGCTTCACGGCCAAGTTCAGCGAAGACAAGGAGACCCTTCCGGGTGGCAAGCAGATCTTCCGCTACGAAGATCGCGACGTCATCGGCTGCTCCTGGGAATGCCCCTCGGGCGATGCCGATGCCCTCATCGAACCCGTCATCCTCGAGGGCGAACTCGTGCAGCCGCCGCTCTCCATCAAGAAAGTGCGCGATTACGCCATGCGCCAGTTGAAGCGGCTGCCCGAGGATTACCACCACGTGGAATCGCCCGCCGCCTATCCGGTGGAATTGAGCGGCGAGCTTCGCAATCTGTGGCAGAGCGTCCGCGAGTCGCTCCAGGGGATTTGATGATGAAACAGATTTTTCTCGACGTAGATACGCAAGCCGATTTTCTTTACCCTACCGGCGCCCTCGTGGTTCCAGGCGCGGTCGCCATCCTGCCGCGTCTCGCCGCGCTCACGCAATACGCGGCGGCTCATGCCATCCCGCTCATCAGCACCGTGGATGCGCACCTTGAAGACGATCCGGAATTTGCGGAATACCCCGCCCATTGTGTCGCCGGCACGCTCGGGGCCATGAAAGTTCCCGAGTCCCTCCTGCCCAAGGCAATCCGCGTGACCCTTGGCGAAGAGGCGCCCGCCGAGTGGGCCGGGCAACGCGTCGTTGAGAAGCGCAGCCTGGACATGTTCACCCAGCCCTCGATCAAGACTCTCCTTTCGCGGCTCTCGCCGGAGCGCTTCGTTGTCTATGGCGTGGTCACGGAAATCTGCGTCATGAACGCGGTCGATGGGCTGCTGCGCCTCGGCAAGAAGGTAGCCGTGGTTTCCGACGCCGTCCATCCACTCGAAGCCAGCAAGACCCCGGACTTGATGCACCGCTGGCAGGCCGCCGGTTGCAGCATCGTCAAAACGGAAGAGATCGT
>JADYZL010000334.1 GCA_020853155.1 Bryobacterales bacterium | reverse complement strand
TCTCTGTCTTCCCGCTCCAAGCTGCCAAGCGCATCGCAAAGCTCTTCGACAACCGAATCGCCCCCAAGCCTCACTCGCCCCGGGCTGGTTCAAAAGACCAGCCCGTGGGCTCCTCCCTGCCCCAACAACCCCTCAGACCCCGTCCATTCACGAGCGGCTTTCGTCCCGATCATATCCGGAAAATCCGGAAAAACCGGACAAGACTCTTCCAGGCCTAACTCTTTTCATCCAAATCACTTAAGAAGGAAAGTTACAGTCCCGCAGCGTCTGCGTTTTTTCTCTCCATCCGGACAAAACTCCCTATCGGCTGCCGGTTCGCCTGATCGAGTTTTCCACACTTCGAGGCAATCCTCAATCGGCAGCCATTGCGAAATAAGAGCGGTTGCCCCTCGGCCCTGGGCGCCCTGCCCGCGGCGCCCGGTGAAAAGGCTCGCGCAGCGAGTCCGTCGGGCACAGCAAGCCCATGACGCAAACGCTCAATACCCCATTTCACGCAAGCGGGCTTCCGTGACGCTGGATTTCTTCGGGATTTCCCGCGAGGAAAGCATCTTCTCGACATACTTCGCCACGATGTCGATTTCGAGATTCACCTTGCCGCCTGGCTGGTAATCGCGCATGGTGGTGTTTGCCCAGGTGTGAGGAATCACCGCCACGGAAAGCCGGTTCGCTTCGAGTTTCGCGATAGTGAGGCTGACTCCGTCAATGGAGATGGAACCCTTGAAGACGCAGTAGCGCTCGACTTCGGCGGGAACTTCGATGGTGAGCCACCAGTTCCCGTCGCCGAGTTCTTTCATTTCCCGAAGGACGCCCAGCCCGTCCACATGGCCCTGCACGATGTGTCCACCCATGCGGGAGGTGGGGAGCAGCGCCCGCTCCAGGTTCACCCGCGAACCGGGGCGCAGTTGGCCGAGAGCGGTGCGCGCGAGCGTCTCCGGCGAGAGATCCGCGCTGAAGGCATCCGGCACGAGCCGCCTCGCGGTGAGGCACACGCCGCTGACCGCAATAGAGTCGCCTTCGTGAGCGCCGTCCGTCACCTTCGCCGCGCGGATGCGGATTTCCGAACCCGTGCCACGCGGAACGATGCGCTCCACGCTGCCCACTTCCTCGATGATGCCGGTGAACATGCGGCTACCCCTTCACGACGTATGCTTCCACCGCGAATTCATCGGGCGGAATGGGGTGGACGCGGACACGTTCAAACAGAATCGCTTCGGCCCTGCTCATCTTTCCGATACCCCCGGCCACGGGCAGGCTATTGAGCCCGCCGAGGATCTTCGGCGCGTAGTAGAAAAAGATCTTATCGACGATCTCCTCTTCGAGCGCCGCCCAATTGATCTTGCTGCCCGCCTCGATCATCAGCGAGAGGAAACGCTGCGTGGCCAGGTGGCTAACAAGTTTGCGCAAGCTAACGCGGCCGCGCGAACCGTCGAAAGGCAGCACCTGTACACCCGCCTTCTCTAGCGCTTGCCGCTTGCCCGCATCCGCGGCGGAGGTGGTGGCGATGAGCACGTCCCCTTTACAACTGCGCACCATCTTCGAATCGATAGGCGTTCGCAGCAGAGAGTCGACGACGATCCGGAGCAGCGGCCGGGAACGCTCGACGCCGGAGCGGTCCGTGAGCAGGCAATCGTCGGCGAGCAAGGTTCCGATGCCCGTGAGGATCGCATCGTAGCCGTGGCGCAACTCCTGCACGTGGGCGCGGGCGCGCTCGCTCGTGATCCAGCCGGAGTTATCCCACGGCGCGGCGATCTTGCCATCCAGTGTAACGGCGGATTTCAGCATCACCAGCGGACGCCCGGTTCGCATGAAATGAACAAACGCCTCGTTAAACCTCGCGGCTTCCTCCGCGAACTCGGGTAGCAGATCCACGGCGATCCCGGCCGCGCGAAGCGCCGCGAACCCTTTGCCGCTCACAAGCGGATTCGGGTCTTTCATCGCACACACAACGCGAGTGATGCCCGCGGCGATGAGCGCATCGCAGCAGGGCGGGGTCCGGCCCGTATGAGAGCAGGGCTCCAGCGTCACATAGAGTGTGGCGCCCCGGGCGTCGCCGGCTTCTCGAAGCGCAAGAATCTCGGCGTGCTCGACGCCGCTCCATGTATAGAATCCCCGGCCAAGCACGACGCCGTCGCGCACCACCAATGCGCCCACGGCCGGGTTCGGGCTGGTCTTCGTCAGTCCCCTGGCGGCAAGGACGAGCGCCTCCTGAAGGTATGTGGCGTCCTGGTTCATGGCGTAAACTCTCGCGAATCAGTTCTTGAAGATCGAATCGATGAACTCCGTTGCATCAAACGGTAACAGATCGTCGGCCTTCTCGCCGACCCCAATGTAACGAATGGGTAGATTTAGTTCGCGGGCGATGGGCACCACCACGCCGCCCTTCGCCGTGCCGTCGAGCTTCGTAAGAATAATGCCCGTGGCCCCTGCCGTTTCCGTGAAGCGCTTGGCCTGTTCGAGACCATTCTGCCCCGTAGTGCCGTCGAGCACCAGCAGCACTTCGTGCGGGGCGTCCGGGATCAACTTCTTCGTGGTGCGCGTGATTTTCTCGAGTTCGGCCATCAGGTTGTCTTTCGTATGCAGACGCCCGGCGGTATCGACGATGATGTAATCCACCTTGCGGGCAATGG
>JADYZL010000333.1 GCA_020853155.1 Bryobacterales bacterium | reverse complement strand
TATCCAGAAGGCGTCACAATTTCGTACCCTAAACGATTGGGGTGCGTTTTGCGCGCCGCTTGGCCCACGCGATCCCCCCGCCCTCTCTCATGAATATTCTAGGCATTGGCGGTATCCTCCACGACGCGTCCGCGGCACTTCTTTCCGGCGGCAAGCTCGTTTCAGCAATTGAAGAACGAAAGCTCACGCACACCGAGCATCCTGGAGACCTCCCCACCGCTGCATGGCGGCAATGTCTTCTCATCGCCGGCATCTCTCCGGAGAACGTCGATGTCGTTTCCATCGCCCGGCCCTGGCTCACCGGCACCGAGGAGCGGATCCACCTGGAACTCACGGAGCGCTTCCCCAACGCGCGTGTGATGGTGGTGGACCATCAACTGGCCCACGCCGCTTCCACGTACTACGCCTCTCCTTTCGAGGAGGCCACCGTGCTGACCTTGGACCGGCTCGGCGACTTCCGCTGTGGCAGCCGCTGGTGGGGTTCCGGAAACACACTGACCGTCGACCAGGAACTGTATTACCCGGATTCCCTGGGCGACCTCTACGGCCGCGTGGCCCGCCTGATCGGCTTCCGTTACAATGCCGATGAACACAAGGTGCAGTGGCTGAGCGCCTCCGGCAAGCCCCGCTTCGTTGCGTATTTCAACGAATTGATGCATGCCCGGCAAGGAGATTGGCCGGCGCTGCGGCGGGATCTTCTGAACACGGAATCCGCGAATGGCGCGTTTCGCCCGCGCTTCTTCAAGGATCTTGGCCTGGACGCAAATTCCCTTTCCGATGACGACAAGGCCGACCTGGCCCGTTCCTTGCAGGATGCACTCGCACAGACGGTCATTCGCATGGCGCCGGAAGGAAGGCCGCTGTGTCTCGCGGGCGGCGTCGCTTACAACACCTTGCTGATTGAAGCCGCGGAACGAAGCGGGCGCTTTCCCGGAGTGTTTGCGCAGCCTGCCGCGGGAAACGGCGGTTCGTCGCTCGGCGCCGCTTATCATGCGTGGCATTCGATGAACCCCTCCGCGCCGCGCATCCCCTTTGATTCGATGTTTCTCGGGCCGGAGTACTCCTCCGAAGAAATCAAGCAGGTGCTCGAGAACTGCAAGCTCCGTTTTCGTTACCTGCTCACCACGGAGAATCTCATCCAAGCCACAATTGAGGAGTTGCGCGATTTCCGCATCGTCGCCTGGATGCAGGGGCGCATGGAATTTGGCCCCCGCGCACTCGGCAACCGCAGCATCTTGGCCTCTCCCCTCAATCCGTATTCATCGGAGAACCTGAATACCTACATCAAACACCGGGAATCGTTCCGCAAGTTCGCGGCCTCCGTCCCGGAAGAGGATGCCGCTAAGTATTTCGAGGTGGGCGGAAATGCCCGCTTCCTGGCTACCGTCGGGCGAGTGAAGCCGGAGCACCGCGAGACCTTCTCCCACGCGATCTTGGGCGACGATATCGTGCGCATCCACGCGGTGAAGGAAGGCGATAACCCGCTATTCCACCGCCTGCTGAAGGCCCAGGGGGCCGCCACCGGCCTGCCCGTGCTCTACAACACGTCGTTCAACCTCTTCCAGGATCCGCTTGTGTGCACGCCGCGCGACGCGGTGAGGAGCTTTTACTCCTCCGGGATTGATTCCCTCTTCGCCGGGCCGTTCCTGCTTACGAAGTAACCGGTGAGCTGGATGGGCCGCCGCTCAGGAAAGTGGCGCTCTTCACCAGCGCATCAATGGTCCGCAGCCGCCGCACGAGCGGCCCAGCATCCTCAAGCCGCACGGCGTTCGCGCCATCCGATAGCGCCCTCTCCGGCGCTTCATGCACTTCGAAAAACACGCCCTCGATCCCTGCGGCCACCGCAGCCCGCGCCAGCGTTTCGATGTATTCCGGCTGGCCTTCGGAACGGTCTCCGCCCGCGCCTGGGAGTTGCACGCTGTGAGTGGCGTCGAAGATCACCGGGAACCCGGATTCCCGCATCATCCGCAAGCCCCGCATGTCCACAACCAGGTTGTTGTAGCCGAAGCACGAACCCCGCTCCGTGAGCAGAATCTGCGTGTTGCCTGTGGACGCCACCTTCTCCGCCGCCCGCACAATGTCCTTGGGCGCCACGAACTGGCCCTTCTTGATATTCACAACCCGGCCTGTGCGCCCCGCTTCCAGGAGCAAGTCAGTCTGGCGGCAAAGAAACGCCGGGATCTGCAGGATATCCACCACCTCCGCCACGGGTTCGGCCTGAGCGGGTTCGTGGATATCCGCGAGCACCGGAAATCCCCGCCGCCTTACCCCGGAAAGAATCCGCAAACCCTCGTGTAATCCCGGCCCGCGGTAGGAGTGGATGCTGCTGCGGTTCGCCTTGTCGAATGACGCTTTGAAGACGAAGCGGCCGAGCCGTTCCTTGAGCGCGTCTGCCAGAAAATGAACGTGCCGCTCGCTCTCAATCACGCAAGGCCCGGCGATGAAGGCCAGGGGCAGCCCCTCGCCAAACGCTACCTGGGCGTCACCCGAACCGGCTTCGATCCTCGCGGCCACGGCGCTAATCGCCTTGTCCGCCCGCGGTCACCGGGCTGGGGCTCATTAACGGACTTTCCGCCGTTTCCGCCTCGCTCGTGAGCGGGGCAACCCGCCGGCGCCGGTATCGATACGCCGCATCCACGAAGCTCGCGAATAACGGGTGCGGCTCCATCGGCTTGGACTTGAATTCTGGATGGAACTGGCAGCCAAGGAACCAGTGGTTGCCCGGAATCTCGCAGATCTCCACATACGTCCGGTCCCCGGGAGATTCGCCCGTAATCCGCAGCCCGTTCGCCGTCAGCAGCGGTTCGAACTTCCGGTTGAACTCGAAGCGATGCCGGTGGCGTTCGCTGATCTCACTCTCGCCGTAAGCGGCGTGCGCCAGGCTCCCCTCCGCCAGTGCGCAAGGGTATGCGCCCAGCCGCATCGTGCCGCCAAGTTCATCCACGCCCTTCAGTTCGCGCAATTTGTAGATCACGCGGTTCAGCGTCGCGGGCTCGAACTCCGTGGAATCCGCATCCGCCAAGCCGCAGACGTTGCGCGCGAACTCGATCACCATCGTCTGCATCCCGAGACAAATTCCGAAGTAGGGAACATCGTTCTCTCTCGCGTACCGGATGGCTTCGATCATCCCATCCACGCCGCGCTTGCCGAACCCGCCCGGCACGAGGATCGCATCGAAATTGCGCAAGGCCTTCACGGCCTCCTCCTGGCTGGCCAGAACCTCCGCGTCGATCCAATGGATGCGCACCTTCAGATTGTGCGCCAACCCCCCATGCAGCAGTGCTTCCTTGAGGCTCTTGTACGAGTCTTCGTATTCGACATACTTGCCCACCAGCCCGATATCCACCTCGTCGATGGGAGATTTGATGCGTTCTACCATCGCGGACCAGCGCCCCATGTCCGCCTCCGGCACGTCCAGCCTCAGCAGACGCAAAATGGTGTCGTCCACATTCTGGGCGGCGAAACTCAGCGGCACCTCGTAGACCGACGCCACGTCGTTGGCGGTGATCACGGCCTCCTGATCCACGTCGCAGAACAGGGCGATCTTGGAGCGGACGTCCTCGGAGAGGAACCGCTCAGACCGGCACAGCAGAATGTCCGGCTGAATACCGATTGCTCGCAATTCCTTCACGCTGTGCTGCGTGGGTTTTGTCTTCAACTCATGCGCGGCGGCGATCCATGGAACCAGCGTCACATGCACGAAGATCGTGTTCTCCCGGCCCAATTCGTGCCGCAATTGCCGGATCGCTTCGAGAAACGGGAGCGATTCGATATCGCCCACTGTCCCGCCGATCTCCACGATTACGACGTCGCTATCCTTCGCGAGGCGCCGCGCCGCCATCTTGATCTCGTCCGTCACGTGCGGAATTACCTGCACGGTCTTGCCCAGGTAGTCGCCGCGCCGCTCCTTCTGGATGATCGATTCGTAAATCCGCCCGCTCGTGAGGTTGTTGAGTTGCGTCAGATGCGCGTGCGTAAAGCGTTCATAGTGGCCCAGGTCGAGGTCCGTCTCCGCGCCGTCGTCGGTCACGAAGACTTCGCCATGCTGGAACGGGCTCATCGTGCCGGGATCGACGTTCAAATAGGGGTCGAACTTCTGCAGGTTCACCTTCAGGCCCCGCGCTTCCAGCAGGCATCCGATCGATGCCGCCGCGATCCCTTTCCCAAGAGAGGAAACCACGCCACCCGTCACAAAGATGAATTTCGCCATTCCCTTGCTTTCGCTCAACTCTCCGCCTCCACGGTTCTGCTTGCGCCTCAGGCTCCGAAGCCAACCAGCGTATCAAGACCCTTCGCCGGCAAGGGGCGCGGCAGTCCCCATGCGCGCCTCCAGCCACTGGCGAATCTCCATCAAATCTTCGGGCGTATCCACACCCAGGGAGTCATAGGCCGTTTCCGCCACCGCGATCCGGTGGCCGTTTTCGAGGGCCCGCAATTGCTCCAGGCATTCCGCCTTTTCGAGTGGCCCAACCGGCATCGACGAATACTGCAAAAGAAAATCCCGCCTGTACGCGTAAAGCCCAATATGTTTATATAGGGCCGCCGGCCCGCCCCGCTGATACGGGATCGGATACCGGGAGAAGTAGATCGCGTTGCCGCCGAGGTCTTTCACCACTTTGACGACATTGGGATTCTCCACCTCCCCGGGGCTCGTAATCCGCTTCCCGAGCGTGGCCATCTTTGCGCCCGGCGTGGTTTCCAATGCAACGATTACCGCCTCGATTGCGTTGAAATCAATAAGGGGCTCATCTCCCTGGATATTGACAACCAGCTCACCGGCGAACCCCGCCGCCACTTCGGCTACCCGGTCCGTCCCGGATTGGTGATCCGGCCGGGTCATCTGGCATTCCGCGCCGAACGAGCGGGCGGCTTCGGCGATCCTGCCATCGTCGGTGGCGATCACCAGGCGAGTGAAACGGGCGCACTGTGAAGCGCGTTCATACACGTGCTGAACCATCGGCTTACCGGCGATGACAGCGAGGGATTTTCCAGGGAACCGAGTGGAGGCGTAACGAGCGGGGATCACCCCCAAAACTTCGGTAGGCACGTTCGATCATACCATGAAGGGGCGCATGCTATACTCTGAGCAAATTCCAGTCCGGACGCGGGCTGGCCGCCGGTTTTTCATGCTTTGCATCAGATGGGCTGGCGTCACCTTGGCGCTCTTGATCGCATGCGTTTTGGTATGGCCCCAAAACGTCAATACGAACATCCGTCCGGAGCGTCTCCCCCCTTCGGCCGATTCCACCGGGCGCGAAAGCAACATCCGCGTCGATACCCAGGTCGTGCTCATCCCGGTCACCGTCAAGGATCCCCTGAACCGTTCCGTCACGGGCCTCGAAAGCGAGCATTTCAAGATCGTCGAGGAAGGCACGGAACAGGCGATCACCTATTTCGCCAGCGAAGACGCCCCGCTTTCCGTGGGCCTCGTCTTCGACGCCAGCGGCAGCATGAGCAACAAGTTGCAAAAGTCCCGGGAGGCCGCCGCGCAGTTCTTCAAAACCGCCGGGCCCGAAGACGAGTTCTTCCTCATACAGTTCAATGACCGGCCATTCCTCGCGCAAGCTTTCACGAACGAACCCGGAGAAATCCAGAACCGCCTCACCTTCTCCCAGGCGAAAGGCCGAACGGCGCTGCTCGACGCCATTTACCTCGCCCTCAATGAAATGAAGAAAGCGAAGAACCCGCGCAAGGCGCTGCTCGTAATCTCCGACGGCGCCGATAACTCCAGCCGCTATACCACCAGCGAGATTCGCAATCTGGTGCGGGAAGCCGACGTGCAAATTTATACCATTGGTATCTTTGACGCCTATAGTTCCACTCCGGAGGAAATGCGCGGCCCCGGCCTGCTTCGGGAAATCAGCGATCAGACCGGCGGGCGCCCGTTCATCATTACTTCCGTCAATGAGCTGCCGGACGTCAGCGCCAAGATCGGCATCGAATTGCGGAATCAGTACGTCCTTGGATACACTCCGAGCAATTCGATGCGAGACGGCAAGTATCGCAAGGTAAAGGTGGAACTCGTTCAGCCGCGCGGACTTCCAAGATTGAAAGCCTACTGGCGGCCCGGTTACTACGCCCCCACGCAATAGCTCGTCGGAAGAGATTCTTCTATGAAATTCCCGCTGCATTTCGCCCTGCTCCCGCTCCTCGCGGCATTGTTTTCCGTCTCCGCTCCCCTGACGGCGCAGGACCCCACATTCAGCACGGATACCCGGCTGGTTGTCTTGCACGCCAGCGTCGTGGACCGGAAGGGCGACCTCGTTACCACCCTGAAGAAGGACGACTTTACCGTTTTCGAAAATAAGGATGAGCAGCCCATCCGCACCTTCCTTCGGGAGGATGTTCCCGTTTCGATGGGGCTTGTCGTCGATAACAGCGGCAGCATGCGGGACAAGCGCAAGCAGGTGGAGGCCGCCGCCGTCTCCCTGGTGAAAAGCTCGAACCGGGACGACGAAGTGTTTGTCGTGAATTTCAATGACGACCTCTATCTGGATGTCACCATGACCAGTGATATCAAGAAGATGGAGGAGGGGATCACCCAGATCGATTCGCGCGGTGGCACGGCGATGCGCGATGCCCTCAGCGCCTCGATCGATTACCTTCGGGAGAAGGGCAAGAAGGATAAGAAGGTGCTCGTCGTCATCACCGACGGCAACGATAACGCCAGCGCCATGACGCTGGAGAAACTGGTCCAGCGCGCCCAGCAGGCCGAAGTGCTCGTTTACGCCATCGGGATTCTGAACGACGAAGAACGGCGGGAGGCCAAGCGCGCGGAACGGGCGCTCGAAGCGCTCACGAAAGCAACGGGCGGGCAATCCTACTTCCCGGATTCCGTCAACGAGGTCAACGATATCGCCGACCGGGTGGCGCACGATATCCGCAATCAGTACGTGATTGCCTACTCCCCCACCAACGAATCCATGGACGGCAGCTTCCGCCGCATTGAAGTGAAGGTCAAGGGCCGCGGGCTTTCCGTCCGCACGCGAACCGGATACTACGCCACGAATCGCGGCGGTGAGCTTCCGGAGATGCCCTCCTCGCCGCCGCTGACGGTGCCGGAGAAGCAGGAGGGCCAAGCTTCTTTCCGGAAGGCGAACTAACCGTGGTGTGCTGAGGACAGGTGCGATGATCCGTTTTCTCTGGCTGGCCACGAAAGGCTATCGCTTCCACCCCTGGGAAAGCCCATATCTTCGCTGGCGCGTCGAAACCTACTCGGGCCGGAAGGCGGAAACTCTCACCTTTCGCGAATTCTGGCAGTTCCTCTGGAGCAACCGGGCCAACCTCGGGCGCTACCTTCGCTGGACCTCGCGGATGGCCCGCCACGGTTAAACGCCACGGCTGGATTCGTACTCCGCTCAGGCTTCTTTCAGCCCCAAGGCGGCCACGATCTTCCGCATGCCCGCGATCGAATCGTCGGATTCTTCCAACTGCGCGCGCACCGTTTCTTCTTTCGATTGCTTGGGTGCGTCGGGCGCCGGGTTTGCCTTCTCCGCAAGGCTGTAGAGCCCCATCAGATCCTGGGCGGAGATATCCTCATACCCTTTCCAGAACGCCGTGTCTTTCACGGGAAACGGTCGGGTACCGATGCAAATCGTTTCCAGGTTGAACACTAGCTCCGGGTTCGCGGCGTGCAGCCGCTTCACCACTTCGGCCATCCGCATGTTGCCCCGCCCGAAACGAACCCACTGCACTTGCAAGCCCTTCTCATCCGCCCACACTTGGGAATCCCGCAGATGGACGGTCGCGACGTAGGGGGCGAGCATCTCAGCGGCGGCCAGCGGGTCTTCCATCGTCCAGCAGGGGTTGCCGGAATCGTAGGTGGCGCCCACCCAATCTTTCCCCGCCTGCTCGATCACCGTGCGCAGCCGCCGCGCCTGGAAGTCTCCCGCATGGTTCTCGATCGATACCTTCACGCCCGCATCCACGAACTGCGGTTTCACCTGTTTGAGAACACCCAGCATCGCTTCGATATGCTTGTCGAACGGCACTTCGGTCTTCCGGTCCGCCATCGTCCCCAGGTAACAGCGCACAATCTTCGAGCCCACGATCTTCGCCGTCGCCAACTGGTCGAGTAGCTGCTTCTCCCCCGTGCCGAGGTCTTTCGCAAAACGGGTGGAGGTAGGGCAGATGGAATCCATCCCGGTTTCGAGCCGGATCCCCAGCGAATCGGCGCGCTCCCGCACTTTGCGCAGATGTTCCGGCGCGAGGGAACTGTAAAAACGGGTGACGGAAAACTGCGCGTGCTTCAGCTTCTGGCGCGCCGCATAACCCAGCATCTCGAAGTCGCTCCAGCCCTGATCCCGCACGCTGAACAAGTCCACCCCAATCTTCACCGGCGCCGGGCTTGGCGCGGCTGGTTGGGCGTTGCCGTTTCCCGTGGCTGCCAGCGTCGTGGCTACCGCGAGTGTGGCGGCGGAGCGGGTGAGAAGATCTCGGCGTTCCATGATCGTGATCATATTCTATGCCCGGTGGCCATGAGTTGACGCGCCTCCACCTCCCCCCGAAACTAGAGGTAGCGAGGCCACGACCTCCGCCCCGCCTTGGGGAGCAATGTCCGGGACGGCCCGGCTTTGGGAACGGAGGGTCACTGTGGCTTGGTCCGCGCTTTTCCTCGCCGGCCTCTTGGAAGTCGTTTGGGCTTATTACATGAAGCAGTCCCAGGGCTTCACGAGAGCAGTGCCCACCGCGCTCACGCTCGTTTCGATGTTTGCCAGCTTCGGCCTGCTCTCCTATGCGATGAGAACCCTTCCGCTTGGCACGGCCTACACCGTCTGGACGGGTATTGGCGCCGTGGGGGCCTTCGCCGTCGGGGTCGCCATCCTCGGCGAGCAGCTAGGCCCCCTCCGTGGCGCGGCCTTCCTGCTGATCGTCGCGGGCCTCGTCCTCATGAAACTTTCGGACGCGCGCTAAGGCCGCTGTTTTCCCCTCTCGTTCCGCGTTCGCCTGCGGCCTCTTCCGCATGCCTGGCCGCGCTTGCGTCGCAAAGAATGCTTGGGCGCAACGTATCTCACGGATTCCAAGCGTCGCCGGCTCCCGGCCACTCTCCGCGCCGCGTGTCTTAGGGATACAATTGCCGCCATGGTCACCCGACGCGCTTTCCTTGCCGCCACGGCGGCGCCGATCGTCTTTCCCCGCAATGCTCCGGCGGCGAACCGGCGAAACGTGCTCTTTATTTCCATCGACGATCTGAATGATTGGGTAGGCTGTCTAGGCGGACATCCGCAGACGCGCACGCCGAATCTCGACCGTCTTGCGTCCACCGGCGTGCTGTTCAGCAACGCACATTGCGCCGCGCCGCTCTGCAATCCCTCGCGCGCCGCGCTGATGTTCGGCGTCCGGCCCTCAACCTCTGGCGTCTATTCGAACGATGAACCCTACCGCAAGTCTCCCGTGCTCGAAAATGCCCTCTCCATTCCGCAAACGCTCCGTGGCGCGGGTTACAAGGTGATGGGCGCCGGCAAGATCTATCACGGCAACTATCCCGATCCGCAAAGCTGGGACGACTACTGGCCTTCGCAGCAGCGGAACCAGCCGCCATCGCCCGTCCCAGCGGTGAGACCGGCCAACGGCATCCAAGGAACCGGCAATGTGGATTGGGCGCCTCTCGACAACGGGGACGAGGAGATGGGGGATTACGGGGTTGCCGATTGGACGATCCAACAACTCGCACGCAAGACCAACGACCCACGCTTTCTCGCCTGCGGCATCTATAAGCCGCATCTGCCCTGGTATGTGCCAAAGAAGTACTTCGATCTGTTCCCGCTCGATTCCATCGAACTGCCCGCCGTGAATCCCAACGATCTCGACGACATCCCTCCGGCTGGCGTGAAGATCGCCAGCTCCAACAAGGACCACCAGCGCATCACGGGCGCGCATGCCTGGAAGGCGGCCGTTCGCGCCTATTTGGCTTCGATCGCCTTCGCCGATGCGCAGGTGGGACGTGTGCTGCGCGCGCTCGAAACCGGCCCGAACGCGGGGGCATTCGACATCGTGCTCTGGAGCGACCACGGCTGGCACCTGGGCGAGAAGCTGCACTGGCGGAAGTTCACGTTGTGGGAAGAAGCCACGCGCAACGTCCTCATGATGAGCATTCCAGGCATGACGAAGCCGGGCGGCCGGTGCACCCGAGCCGTGAACCTGCTCGACATCTACCCCACCCTCACGGAACTCACGGGGGCCCCGAAGCCAAAGACCGTGGAGGGCGACAGCCTCGTGCGCTTCCTCAAAAATCCGCAAGCACCCAAGGATACTCCCACCCTCACCACGTTCCGGCGCGGCAACCACGCGCTGCGCGACGAGCGATGGCGCTACATCCGTTACGCGGACGGCACGGAAGAACTCTACGACCACAACAACGATCCCAACGAGTGGGTGAATCTAGCCCCGAAGCCGGAACACACACCGGTGAAGCAGCGTCTGGCAAAGTTCTTCCCAGAAACCAACGCCCCCGCCTCCCCGGCCGGGAAAGGAACCGGCAACGAAGGCGGCCACGCGCCCATCAGCGGCTAGGATTGATCCCGGGGACATTCGCGATAGGTATCTGTCAAGGGGGAGACGGAGGTCCGCCGTGTCCTCCCGGCTGCAAACGGTGTTTGAAAGAGAAGCATCGCTGCGGGCGCCGCTTGGCTGAGCCCGAGACTCGTAGGCCTGGACCTGCGTTTCCATTCTCCACCATCCCCGCCGCATGAATGCATGGCGGGGTGCATAGGACGGCGCGCCAGCCCTACCATCGGGCGAATGGCAATCCAAGTTCAGCCGCCCCCGTCTTTCCGGGTGGCATCAACACCAGGAATGCCCTTCGAACCCACGCATCAAGAGGCTCCAGAGGTTTGACCCGCGTTGATCTCTAGTTATTGGGGCAAACAGGATGACGCATGCAAGAACCGCAACCCTCCCAAACGGATTGCCGCGGGCAAGAAAGCTCTTGGAGGGAATACGGCAAACAGCCGCGTCGCAACGCGGCCGGAAAATCGGGGAGGGTGGCGGAGAGAGAGGGATTCGAACCCTCGATAGAGTTTCCCCTATACACGCTTTCCAAGCGTGCGCCTTCAACCACTCGGCCATCTCTCCGTGAAGGCGGAACCGGGCCGCCTGGAATAGCGGCCCAATTCATGATGGTATCACGCGAAGCGCATGCACCCTGTAATCTCTCGGATCCGCCCGGGCCGGGGAGCCCGTTATTTCGCCGCCGGCGCTTCGAAGTTCTCCGGGTAGAGCGTCACATCGATCAACCGGTTCGTGTTCAGATACTCGATCGCGGCCTTCCGGATCTCGGGCGTGTTGATCTGTTCCACCAGTTCGGGTAATTTCATCAACTGCGTCGGATCTTCGCCTGGTCGTTCCGCGTAGAACTGGATGGTGGAAAGCCAGAAGCCGTTTTCCCGAAGGCTGGTTTCGAAGCTGCGCCGTTCCTGTTCCTTCACCTTAGGAAGGTATTTTTCCAGGTCCTCTGCATTCTTTAGCCAGGAAATCTGCTCCATGACGGCGGCTTTGAGTTCGGCCACCCGCGCCGGGTCGCATCCAAAGCCGATCCTCAGTTGGTAGAGCGGCTCCGGCCGGTCCATCGGGCTTGCGCCCACGCTCACGCCATATACGCCCCCGCGGTCTTCGCGCAATTCCTCGCGCAGTTTGATGTTGAGCACGGCGGCCATCATGCGAATTGCGAAGCGGTTCCGCCTCGTGTAATCGAATGCCCCGTGGAAAGTGAGGGAAACGCGGCTCTGGGGGTCCGTTCCCTTCTTCACCGTGCGGGCGACAACGCCGCCGGGCAGATCCGGGATCACGTCTTTCCAGGATTCCGTCCCTTCCTTCACCGGTAGATTCCCCAGATAGCGTTCGCACAGCTCGATCACCTTCGCTTCGTCGAAGCTGCCGACGAAGAGGAAGGTGAAATCGTTCGCGTCGGCGAACCGCTCGCGGTAGATGGAGATGGCATCCGTCAGGTTGGTGGATTGCACTTCCGCCAGCGTCGGTATGCGGCGGCGCAGAAAGTCCCCGTACATCGCTTCCATCATGGTCTTCTGGAAGACGCCCTGTGGAGTTGACAGAAGATTCTGCAACATCGCGGATCTCTGCTGCACATAGACCGCCAACGCGGAGGGGTCCGCTCTCGGCGCTGTGAAATAGAGATACGTGAGTTGCAGGAGTGTCTCAAGGTCTTTCGTGGCGGCCGTGCCGGACATCCCCTCGGAGAGATCCCCAATGCTCGGCGACACTTGAGCGGACTTGCCGGCAAGCTTCTTCTGAAGGGCGATCAGGTCGAATGCCCCCACGCCGCTCATGTTGACCAGAGTATCCGCCGCCACCGCGTCGAAGTATTCTCTATCCGGAACGAGTGACATTCCCCCGGGGCTGAAGGCGCTGAACAACACTTCTTCTTTTTTGAAGTCCGTTGGCTTCAACAGAACCCGCACGCCATTCGCCAGCGTGATATCCGTGACGCCCAATGCCTCAATGCGCTTCCTGCTCAAGATGCCGGATTTCGGCGGAATCTGGCTCACGAGGGGAGCATCTACGGTCTTGTCTTCGTACGGCGTCAGATCGGTGGCTTCCACCTTGCCGAGAACGGCCGCCAGTTGTTCATTCGTGGGTGGAGTGAGCCCGGGCTTATCCGGCATCGCCACCACAACCACGCGGTTCTCCTTGGTAATCAGCTTGTTCGCGACCGCATCCACGTCCTCAAGCGTGATGCCAGGTACAAGCTGATGCGCCAGGTGATACTCAGTGACCACGCCTGGCGCGGGTTCACCTTCGAGAAAGTTGCGGATCAACTCCGCCGCGAAACCGGCCGAATCCGTGTTTTGCCGTTCCTCGTACATCCGGTCATAACTGCGCAGCAGATCGGCCTTCTGCCGCTCCAACTCCGAAGCGGTGAACCCGTGCAGCCTCACCCGCGCTACCTCGGTGAGGAGCGATTGCAGCGATTCGAGAACCTTCCCCTCTTTCGCAACCGCGCTGGCGGCGTAAGTCTGCCCGGCCCTCACGAGATTCGCCGAACCGATCTCTCCCGCCAGGAACGGGGACGACGGCTGCTGCGCAATCTCGCCCAGCCGGCTGTTGATGATGCCCTCGAACAGTCCTCTCACCAGAATCCGGCGGTAGTCTTTCACCGTCTTGAAATCTTCCTCCTGCTCCTGCTTGAAGAAGACCTGCACCTGGGTCACCGGCAGTTCCTTATCCGTCACCACCGCGAAAATGGTGTCCTTGTTGCCGGGGAGTTTGTATTCCGGACGAACCCTCTCATTCACGGGATTCTTCATGCCGGAAAACCTCTCGCGAATCTGCGTCTCCACCTGCGCCACGTCAAAATCTCCCACCGCCACGACGGCCATCAGATCGGGCCGGTACCAATCCTTGTAAAACCGTACCAGCGCTTCCCGGGGCGCATGCCGGATGATCTCCGGATCTCCGATCGGCAGGCGGTCCTTGTAGCGGGAACCGGCAAAAATCGCCGGGATCAGTTTGTCGCGCAAGCGCCCTTGCGCACCCTGGCCCAGCCGCCATTCCTCAATGACGACGCCGCGTTCCTTATTGATTTCGTCCTCGCTCAAGGTGGCGCCGTCGGCCCAATCCTCCAAAATTTCAAATGCCTTGTCGAAGGTTTCCCTCTTGTCCGTGGGCACCTTCAGCATGTAGACCGTTTCGTCAAACGAGGTGTAGGCATTCAGATCCGGCCCGAAACGAAGACCGATGCTCTCGAGGAAATCGACAAGTTCATGCTTCTGAAAGTGCTTCGTGCCATTGAACAGCATGTGCTCCAGGAAGTGCGCCAGGCCGCGCTGGTCGTTATCTTCGAGGTTCGACCCGGCATTCACAACCAGCCGCAACTCCGCCCGATCTCGCGGATCGGTATTCCGCTTGACGTAGTAGGTCAAGCCGTTCTCAAGTTTGCCCGTGCGGATATTCGGGTCGAGCGGCAGCGTCTCATCGAGCTTCCACTGCTTCGCCGCGGAAGTATCCGCGGGCGCGGCGGCTCCCTGCTGCGCGGGGTTCAACCAGGTCAGGCTCAGGACGAGCGTCAGCAGGGCGAGGAATCGTAGACGGTGCATGAAACGTACTTCCTTCGTTCGCGAAAAATCTATCCAGGTTCAGCGGAAGAGACGGAATGAGGCATACCCATCCTTCGGGCGCGCCCGCCAATCTCGTTTTCCTCAGTTTCCCATGAAGCGCATCCACCGGGGATGCCACGCCTACTAGACGATGCCGCACTCTTGTTTGTTGCTATTGTTACGCTTAGCGCGACGAATTTGGCGGGCCCGGAGTGGCGATTCGCAGGTTTGCGTATCCCGCCGCCCGGCTCCGGCGTCTCTCGATATATCTATCTTTGTGGGGAGGGGAACCCGTGAACTTTCGAGCCTGGCTATATGCGGCATTGATTGCGGCATTCATGACGCCTGCATTCGCGGAGGTCACCTACCGCGGCCCCGCCCCCCCGCAACCGGACGTGCCCTACCTGGCGCACGGGGATCATCTCGTCGCTACCGATCAGGCGGAAGCCCGGCAATCGGAAGAGAAGAACCGAACCGTCTATACGACGGCCGGCGCCTCGGCCACCGCGCGCACGCCGCTGCCCGAGCCGATCTTTCTGTTCCGGCCGCAGAAGATCAAGGCGGAGCAACTCAGCCTGTACCGCATGAAGGTTGAGAAGGGCAACCGGCAAGTCTCCTTCCATGCGAAGCCCGACAAAGACGATTCGCAGCCGATTCCCCTCTTGTTCCATCCGCGAAAGGATGGTTCCGTGATCGTGGAAGCCAATCAATATCTCGAGAACGGGGAATACTGTCTCTCTCCCTCCGGAGCAAACACGGTATTCTGTTTTCAGGTCTACTGATTCCCGAAGCTCTCCTCGTGGCCCCTCCCCG
>JADYZL010000332.1 GCA_020853155.1 Bryobacterales bacterium | reverse complement strand
GAGGGTTATCCAGCCCCTGTTCTTCGTACAGGATGCGAATGAGCAAAGCGTCTCGAACCAGGCCTCGATTTCGCACTACCCCGTAGCCTGACAATTTCAAGCCCAACCCTGTTACCGGTGCGAATTTTAAACGGTAACAATGCCGGTTTTGCGGGGCATCGACGCCTGATCCGAGCTGGCTTCCGGAACCCATTCGGTTTCCATCTGCCTTCACCTGATAACGCGCATTCGGTTGGGAAACTTGATCAAGCTTATGAAGAAATTTTCTCCGGCCCTATGCTGTGCCAATCCAGTCGACGCGCACAATCCCATCCAGGGCCTTTAATTCCGGGTCGCCGGTTACCAGATCCGCATTTTCCCGTTGGGCCAGCGCGGCGGCAAACGCATCGGCGTAAGAAATCCGGTAGTGCGCCTTGAGTTTCGCCGCGGCCAGTATGTCTTGTACGTCCGGCAGCGTGAGGTGGATAGGCAGGGATGGCAAGCGATTGAGCAGCTCTTCCGCCTGCAACTTTCCCAGCTTTCGTGCTGCCATATAGTAAACTTCCCCGGCATTCAGCCACGACATGGAAAGCTGCAAGGTTTGGGCTTCCGCACGTTCCAGCAAAGCTTCTACGCGGCCGGCCGCGGGTTGATCCAGAAGCCAGGCCAGCAACGCCCAGGAATCAAGAATCTTGTGTTCGGGCATCTTCGCGCGCCAGTTCTTCCGCTCTCTCCCTGGCTAACTCCCCCAGCAGATTGCCCCCAACCCGCAACATCCCCCGCATCGTACGCCAATCACCGTACCCCTTCACCACCCGCTGCATCAGCAACGTCTCCCCTTGCACATCGATCTGTAGAGCGGTGCCGGGCGTCAGCCGCAAACGCTCGCGGATCGCCTTTGGAATCACGATCTGACCCTTGGAGGATACGGTTGTGGTTTCCATAGAGTTAATCTTACCATGGTAAGATTGAAGAATGAGCCGGCAGTCGATGCTGCGCGTAAACGGGCTTTGGGTGCACCAAGGGACGGCTGCCCCCAGCTTCGATTGGGAGTGCTTCATTAGCAACGAACGCCAAAATCAGCCGCAAACCCTGAAGGATTCCTCCTGGCAAGGTACAATATCCCCTTCTATGACTCCGCAACAGAAAGCCGAATCTCTCGGCATCGTCTTCGCCCCGCAAACGCCGGGGTATCTGAATCTCTGCATCCGTTCGGGCAATCAATTGATCACTTCCGGTCACGTCAGCGGGCTGAAAGGCAAGCTCGGCGCGGGGCTCGGCACAGAGCAAGGTTATGAGGCGGCGCGCGATTGCGCCACTCGCATTCTCCAGTCGGTTTGGAACGCCCATGGCACGCTCGACGGGCTGCGCGTGCTGAAGGTGTTAGGCTGCGTGAACTCGGCGCCGGAGTTTATTGAGCAGCACCTGGTGATCAACGGCGCTTCCGACCTGCTGCACGAAATCTTCGGCAAACAGACCGACGGCTTCCATGCCCGCAGCGCGCTGGGCTTCGCCTCGCTCCCCACCGGAGCCGCTGTGGAAGTGGAAGCGATCTTCGAAATCAAATAAGGCGGCGTACGAACTCTTCCGCCTGCCGTACGCTTTCCGGGGTGCCGATATCGAGGAACGGAGCCTGTACTCCCACTACGCGCAAATCGGCGCCGCCGGCCAGCAGGCTGGGGAACACATCGGTTTCCATGCTCAGCGGCTGTTGTTTCGGGAAGCGCTCCACCGTGCCCCGGCGAAAAAAGTAAACTCCGGCGTTGATCAACCCTCGTCCGGGCCGCTTCTCGCGAAAGCCGAGTAACCGCCCAGCTTCATCCACGGCCAGCGATCCGTAGCGGCTGGTGTCCTCTACTTCTACTCCCAGCACCACGCCATCGACCCCTGGCTGCGCGATCGCCGCCAGCGCCGCCGAGACATCGGCCAGCACCAGCGAATCGCCGTTCGCCACGATGAACGGATCGCTCAGCGCTGCCTGATTGGCCACGTAGGACACAGCCCCACCCGTTCCCAGTGCCCGCGGTTCGCGCACCGTAGCCACTTCGGCACGGCCGGCGAAGTATTGTTCCGCCACCTCCGCCAGATGACCCAGCGAAAGCACAAAGCGATGCACGCCCTCGCGTTTCCAGTATCGGATGGCCCATTCGAGAAAGGGTTCTCCCGATACGGGAATCATCGGCTTGGGGACATCCGGATACAGCTCACGGATACGCGTGCCGAAGCCGCCCGCCAGCAACACCGCCGTCAGTTCCGCCATTAGTTCAGAAACGCCCGGTAAAGGAACGTGGCCATCTGTTCGCGGGTCACGGTGTCATTGGGACAGAAGCCCGCTCCCGTGCCGCATCCCAGGGTGACACCCAGTTCGCGCAGTTTCTGGATGAACTTGAAGGATGCATGCGTGGAAGGAACATCGTTGAAATAGGCCGTCTGCGGGAACGAGAAATCGTCTCCCAGCAGCGCGCGCAGCTTACCGCGCACCAGAAACACCGCCATCTCCGTGCGGTTAATGGGAGTGTCCGGGCAGAAGGTTGTTGCCGTGCACCCGCTGGCGATGCCCAATTCGCGCATCTTCTGGATCTGCGGGAAGAACTGATGGGTGGCCGGAACATCCGTGAAGTAGGGAGTAGGCGGAAAGGTAAACGTATCGCCCAGAATCGCCCGGATTACAAACGCCGAAGCCTGGCTGCGCAATACCGGATTCCCGGGACAGAACGTGGTCGCGGTGCAGCCCAGCGTAATCGACCACTGCCGTAGCACGTTGATGGCGTCATAGAAGACGCTGGAACTGGAAACGTCGGTGAATTGCGGACTCGTGGCCACCGGGAAATAGGCGGCCCGTGTGGCGTAGACACCCGATGTCGAACCGCGAGGTTTGGTGTATTGCCCGTATACCCAGAGCCCTCCCAACGTCGGATCGATGGAGGCGCCAAAGTAATCCCCCCAGCGGTTGCCCGCCAGATAGTAATCCTCGCCTGCCTTCACTTCGGAAAGTCCCGGATAAGTGAGCGATCCCGTGGCGTCGGTAGTTGTGCCGGAAATAAGCTTGTTTGGAAAATTGTTACCCGGTCCATTGCTGGCGGGCACATCAAATGCCGGGTAGAAGAAATTCCCGTTTGAGATGCGGCCCTGCAGCGTGACTTTGTTGGAGGATAAATCGATCCGGTCATACGTGATCGTTGTAGGTTCTGTCGTATAACCCGTATTGCGCGCGGTGTACAGAATCCCGTTGCGGACCACGGCTTTCAAAACCGTTGCCGCTCCCGAATCCAGCCGCCATGCCGTGCCCAATTGCGGAATGGATGCCGGCAAATCGTACGGCCACAATCCTCGAATGGCCGTGCGCACCGCCGTGGGAGATGCCCCCGTCGGGTTTTCAATGCGCCAGATGGTCAGAAAATCGGCATTGGCCGTGGTCGCCGAGTTCACCAGTATCCCCGGAGGCGTGCCGGAACCCGGCCTTCCCCGCAGTATCGCCGGCTGGATGCTGGTCGCCTTGCTGTTGTCTTCGTTGCGCAGATCCCAAATGTCCTGATAGGTCAGCGTCGTGGTGGCGGGATTGTATAGTTCGCTTTTCTTCAGAATGCGCACCTTCGCATACTGAAACACATCGCTGAACACACTAAGCATATCCGTGGCCAGATAGACTGCATTGTTGTCGTAGCCCATCTGCGTGAAGTCGATTTCAAAATTCGTCTGCGTAGTCCCGTTGCGGCTTCCTTCCAGTGCCCAGTTCTTCCACCCCCCTGCAAATGTCGAACCGTTCGATACCGAGATCAGGAAGTACGTCTTAAATGTGGAAAGGTCCATCGAGATGGCGGATAGCAGAAAACGCCCGTGTAACGAATCGTAGAGGATCTTCGGATCGAAGATGGCACAGGACCCTACCGCGCAAGCTGTCGGCACAATGTTGCTGAACCATTGCTGCAAGGACTGTGGGTTGCTCTGCGTACCCGTCTTGCTATACCGGGCGATCTGCGAATTGATCACCGCAATCACATCCTCCGGCCCCGCCGCGAGATCCGGATCGGGCGGCACCAATTGTTGCCCCAGCCCTTCGAAATTCGCCGTGGGCGTCAGCCCAAGCGGCTGGCGCGGTGGCAGCAACGGTGCACGGTTTTCCGTGTAGTCGAACAATGTCAACTGCGGCGGTCCGAAACTGCCGGGGCGTCTGGCCTCGGCAACTGCCTTTCGTTGTAGGTACTCGGCAAGAGGCAGGGCGCCGTGCTTACGGACGGGAATTGGCGGCACTACGACGGGATTGCCTGGCTGCGTGGGGTCATAGATGACGCCAAATGAGGAACTGCCCAACGCCGCCGGCTGCCGCGCCATGCTCGTCCGTTCCTCCGCCGGAGCCGCCTGCAATCCCAGCAACTTCCGCCACCAGCTCACACTTGGCGCCGCCTTCGCCGCTACCACCGCAAGCGGTTCCACTTTGAGGTTCGGCAGCCGCTCCGGGAAAAACTCCACTCCTTGCGCCGAGCGGCCCGCTCCCGTCTGCTGCGCCTCTCCGAATACGCCAAAAGCCAATAGAAGGAACAGGGTGGAACCCGCGTAACGCGCCATCACTCGTGCCAAATCCGCCTCCTTCGCAATACCATAGTCTACCCCAAGGAGGACGCCTTTCCTGGGTTCGCCAAAAATGGCATATGCCACACTGTGTGGGGGGTCACAATAAAAACGGCCTAGCTAGTTGCCCAGCTAGGCCGCGGATCTTTGATGGTCGAGAAGTGTTAAACTTATTTCACTCCTATCCTTCGCTTCTGTCAAGCCCCATTTTGCACAACAGCCACCTGGAAAACGAATTTCGGTACTCCATCGAAATGCCTACTAAGCCGTCAACCTTAGCACTGGTACCCTGCTAGTCCCATCTATCTTGCTCAAACAGCAAATACTTATAGAATCCTTCCCGGTTTCAAAACGAGATTCTCACGGCAAATTGAATCTGCCGCGGGTTTCGCGCCGCCGTAAACTGCCCCAGCCTCCCATTCACCTGCGCCCCGCTGGCCGGGTCGAATCGGGTGGTTGTGTCCAATCCCGAAAACTGGGTGTGGTTGAATGCGTTATAAAACTCCGTTCGGAATTGCATGTTTACCCGGTCGGCGAGAGGGAAGTTCTTGAACACCGCAAGATCCCAATTGTTGTTTCCCGGACCCCGGATTACGGTCTTTGCCGAATTCCCGATCGTGCCCACCGCCGGAAGCCTAAAGGCGTCGGTGCGGAAATTGCGGTAAAACGTCCGCTCTCCTTTTTCCAGGATGGGATTGGATAGCACCACCACGCGCGCTCCCTGCGACGGCGTCCCCGTGATGTCTAAGGCCGTCGTCGTGGATAACCCCACGCCCAGCGGAGCCCCGCTGATGAAACTGGTGATTCCCGAAACCTGCCAGCCGTTGCGAATATGCCGCAGCACGGGGTTGCTGAGCGTGGCATTGGGAATATCCCACACATAGTTCACGCGCAAGACATGCGTGCGGTCAAACGACGCCAGACCATAGTTCCACACCCGCGTATCCACCAGTGGGCTGATCGCATCCGTGTCGGAATCCGTAAAATCCATTGCCTTAGACCAGGTCCAGGCCAGCCCAAACTGCAGTCCGGCCGCAAACCGCCGCTTCGCCTGCACCTGCAGCGAATGGTAGTTCGAACTCGATGCCGCTTCGATGTTCTGAATGTTGTTGTACCCGGTCACCGGGCGCAGAAACGCGTTCGGAAGCGGCGTATTGCGGATTGTCGGATCGGCGTTCTGCGGCTGGAAATTCGCTCCCAGCGGAATGGCATTGGTATCGCGCCGCCACAACAGGTGGCGCCCCATCGATCCCGCATAGGCCACATCCAGCACTGTGCCATATCCGATATCTTGTTGCACCGAAAGGGAATAATTCATCACGTTGGGTAACTGCCCGGCGCGGTCGGCGGAAAACACATTGTTCGGATACAGCAGTCCGGTGGATTGTAGCAGCGTGCTCAACTGCCCGTAGGTAATCACCGGTTCATCCAATACCGGAGGCTGCCCCACAAAAGGATTGGAGAACACCTCGGTAAAGTGGCGGTTATAGAACATGCCGGATCCGCCGCGCACCGCCGTCTTCTGATTCCCAAATACGTCATAGGCAAAGCCGAATCGCGGGCCCCACAGAATGCCCCGGTTCTCGATCAGCCCGCGCGGGTACGACGGGTCGTCCTTCACAATCAGCATGCCATTGTAAGGATTCCCCGTTCCCGGTGCGATGGCGCCAATCTGCGCCGCCGCGTACACCTGACCCGTCACAGGATGCAATCCGACACGCCGGCCGCCGGAAAGCCCCGGTTGAATCAATTTCACGGCCTGTGCCTGGTTATAGCGCTCCGGCACGAAACCCACCAGCATGTCATCGCGCTCCACAATCGGATGCAGATTATACATGCGCAGTCCATAATCGAGCGTCAGCCGTCCGGTCAGCTTCCAGTTGTCCTGAATGAAAAACTCTTCTCCGCCCGTCTGCACCTTCATCCACGCCGGCCCGGAAATCTCCCGGTAGCTGGCAAATACGCCCAGCGCCGCGTTGGTATAAGGGTGGTTCGTATCCAGCGGGTTGTTGACATTGCGCCCGAAATCAAACGAGCCGTTGAAGTTTACCGCCTTCTTCTGGTGCCGGAAGAACGTTTCCACATAGAGCCCCGCCTTGATAGTGTGGGCGCCGCGATTCCAGGTGACGTTGTCTGAAAAATTGAAGATGTTGTAGCGGTTGAACAGTGGGAAGCGGCCTTCCATGGCGATATTCGCCGCCCCGGTCACGCCTCCGAAGGTGGCGCTGGGAAGGACGCTTAGCGGATTGGCGTCGGGCGTGAACTGCCCGCTGCGGAACCCCACCGTATCGCGCTGTATGCGACGTAGATCCTCTTCCGCGTACGTATTCTCGGCGGGCTGCGAAAGCCATCCGAACGAGAACTCGTTCAGCAGTTGCGGCCGGATGACCCGCGTCCAGCGCGCGCTCAACCCGTTGCCATAGGTGTAATACGTCTTGCGAAGCTGCGGCCAGTTTCCCGCCGCCGTCGTGATGCCGGCGGCCCCCGTCTGATCCTCACGATAGCGGTTGAAGCTGCCCGTCAGGGTGTTCTTCGCGTTTACGCTCCAGTCGAGCTTCAGCGATTCGGCATGCTTCGGCAGATCGGTATTCACCTGCCACACATAGTTATACTGCCCGCGTGAAATCGACCGGTCGAAGAAATTTGGCTCCGGAAAGAAGTTCAGCAGCGCCTGGCCGTTGCGATCGATGCGCGCCGCGGGCACCACATTCCCAGGGAAGGGCGCATTGGCCACCGGATCGCGCACCACCACGAGCCGGTCATTCAGGTCGACCGTTTGCGAGAAGTTTCCGGCCCGTTCCAGCGCCGTGGGCACGGTCACGTTTCCGCTGGCCGAACCCGAAGTCGGCCAGAACTCCTGGTTCCAGAAGAAGAACAGCTTATCCCGCAACACGCGCCCGCCCACGTTGTAGGTGAACGTGTTGTAGCGGTACAGCGGCCGCGGTTGGCCGTTCTGATTGTTGAAGTAGCTGTTGGCGTTGAATTGTTCGTGGCGCTTGAAATAGGCGAACGTCCCGTGAAAATCATTACTTCCCGATTTGGTCACGATCTGGATATTCGAGCCTGCCATGCGTCCATATTCGGCCTGATAGTTGGAGAGCAGGATTTTCACTTCCGCCACGGCATCCTGGCTTACAGTGAGCTTCATCTGACTGCCATTCCCCATATCCGTGGAGGGTACGCCGTCGACGGATATATTGTTGAACGTTCCGCGATTGCCGTTAACGTTGATCCCCGTGCCCAGCGACAAATCTTCGCTCTCGCTGGTGACCACAACACCCGGCAACAGCCCCATCAGATCTTTCACATTGCGCCCGCGCAGAGCCAGCCCTTCCACCTGCGCGCTGGTGATCACTTCGGCCCGCTCGGCCGACTGCGTTTGCACGATTGCCCCGCCGCGCGAGGTGACGGTCACCGATTCGCTCACAGCCCCTACTTCCAGTGAGATTATTCCTACTGGCAGCCGTTCTCCAGTGGCCAGCCGCAAGCCTTGCCGGGTGGCCTGTTTGAACCCCGGATGGGTCACCGTCAGTGTGTATCCACCGCCATCCAGTCCCGTCAATAGGAACGCCCCGCGCTCATCGCTTACGCTTCCCCGTTCGCGGCCCGTGCTGGTGTGCACCAGCTTTATCCCCGCCCCGCTCACGGCCAGTCCCGACGAGTCGGTGACGTTGCCTCCGATGGAACCGGTGACAATCTGCGCCTGGCTCGACATGGCCAGAAGCAGCAGTAGAAGAAAATATGCAGTCATGAAGACCCCTGCGGAATTATATCAGGGCGGAAAAATGAATTTTTGTGCTCGCCAAAACACACTGAAACGAGTTATCCTGTCGGGGATGGATGTCAACAAAATGATCGCCGAATTACGGCAGGAGCGTGAACAAATCGAGGAAGCCATTCTCAGTTTGGAACGCTTGGCCAGAGGACAAGGGAAACGCCGCGGCCGCCCGCCGGCCTGGCTGAAGGCCGCCCAGGGTGAGCCTGTCAGCGCGGCGCCAAAAAGGCGCGGGCGTCCTCCAGGGAGCAAGAACAAGCCCAAGGAAGATGCCGCCGGTTAATTAGCGGGATTCTCCTCCCCGCCAGATCCTGCTTTTTCATCCAGCCATCCGTTGTCCTAATTGTCTACTTTCCCGGCGCTTGCTCCGCCAGGCGCCGGGCTGCAAGCTCCCCGTCTCTTCCGAAGCAGCTTCTCCCCACACTATTTCTTTCCCACCGGCACATTGCCCGCATAAGCGGCAATCACTTCTTCCGTCGCCCCGTCCATGGCCAGTTCTCCATGCTCCAGCCAGATCGCCCGTTCGCACAGCTTCTGCACCGTCGATCCCGCATGCGATACGATCAGCAGCCCTTTTCCCGCATTCTTCAACTCCACGATTTTTTCCGTGCAGCGCGCCTGAAACGACGCATCGCCCACCGCCAGCACTTCATCGATGATGAGAAACGCCGGTTCGACGTGAATGGCCACCGAAAACGCCAGCCGCATCATCATGCCCGAGCTGTAGGTGCGCAACGGCTCTTCAATGAAATCCTTCACACCCGAGAACTCCACGATCTCTTCATAGCGGCTTTCCGCTTTCTGGCGCGACAATCCCAGCAGCGAGGCATTGAGAAAGATATTCTCGCGCCCCGTCAGATCCCCATGAAAGCCCGACCCCAGCTCAAGCAGCGCCGCCACCCGCCCCTGCACCGTCACCTTGCCTTCGTCCGGATACGATAGCCCGGCCACCAGGCTCAACAGCGTGCTTTTCCCCGCGCCGTTTCTGCCGATTACTCCCACCGTTTCCCCGTCCCGAATCGTGAATGAGACGTTTTTCAAGGCGTAGAACGGCTTCACCACCGGATCGCGGATGGGATTGAGTAGCAGGCTCCGCAGCAGCATACGCCCGCTTCGGCGCTGAAAAGTCTTCGAAACTCCGGTGAACTGGATCTGAGACATCGAAATCCTAAGTTAGCATCCTAATCCGCATGGCTAGAAGCGATTCCCGGTGAAACCACCGTCCACATAGATTTCTGCGCCCGTGATAAAACTGCCCGCCTGGCGCGAACACAGCAACAACATCGCCCCTATCAGCTCCTGCGGCTCTCCGAACCGTGCCATGGGTGTTTGCCCCATGATATTCGCCACGCGATCCTTGTCCAGAATCTTGCGGTTCTGCTCGGCCGGGAAAAAGCCCGGGCAGAGCGTGTTCACGCGCACCTTGCGCTGCGCAAACTCCCGCGCCACGTTCTTCGACAGATTCACCACCGCCGCCTTTGAGGCCGAATAGGCAAACACCCGCGACAAGGGCAGATGCGACGTGACACTGCCGATGTTCAGGATGCTGCCCCCTTCCGGCTGCGACGCCATCTGCGGCGCAAACAGCTGGCAGCCCCAGTGCGTCGCCTTTAGATTGGTATCGATTACGCGATCCCAATCCTCGTCGCTGATCTTCTCATACGGTGTCGCCGAATTGACCCCGGCGCAGTTCACCAGAATGTCGATCGCCCCACGCGCTGCCGCTACCCGGTCGCGCAGGGAGGAAAGCGATTCCCGCGACGTGGCATCCACTTCCTCATAAACGGCGGAGCCGCCTAGTGCGGCGATTGCCCTGACCCGCTCTTCGCCCCGCTCCCGGGACCGGCCGGCCACCACCACATGCGCGCCCGCCTGCGCCAGCCCTTCACACAAGGCGCCGCCCAGCACGCCCGTCCCTCCAATTACCACCGCTGTCTGCCCGGACAGCGAGAATAAGCTCTCCACAAATGAGTTCGGCATCAAGGCATCATTATCGCGCGAGGCCGGGTTCGCCTACAATAAAGGCATTCCTGTCAAAGACCATCCTCTTAAAGAATGGCTCCGCCCCTTCTATCTCAAGTGGCTCTACTTTCCTCTGCGGCCTGAGGCCAAACCCGCCCAGTGGCAGCGCTGTTGGGACTTCCCTTCTCTTCCGCTCTCCGGACCACTGCCGCCGCCCGGCCCCAAGACTGATGTTCTCATCCTGCCAATGACCGATTGGCACACCCGCATCCAGCGCGCCCAGCACTTTGCCCGCCAGTTAGCCGCCTTGGGACATCGCTGCTTCTATCTCAATCCCAACCTCGGCCGTGAATTTCCCCAACCCTCCCTCGTCGGCCCGAAGCTGGCCGTCCACGAATTGGAAAAGAATGTCTACGAGGTGCATATTGCTCTGCCGCGCGAACCCGTCTTTCACCATCGCCTTCTCTCCGCAAACGAATCCGCGGCCGTTGCCGGCGCTCTCGAGGAAACGCTCGCTCGCTTTCAGTCTCGCCGCCTGGTGATTCTCTCCCAGTTCCCCCTCTGGAATCAGGTAGCGGAGCTTTTGCGGCAGCGCCGCGGCGCCGTCCTGGTATCGGATTGCCATGATCTGCTCAGCGGGTTTCGCCGCATGTCCGCTGAGATTATTGCCGCTGAAGAGGAACTCTTTCAGCAAGCGGAGATACTTGTGTTTTCAGCCAAGTCCCTACTGGAGAAGAAACGCGCCGAGCTGCCCTGGCTCAGCGATGACGAGGGGAAAACGCTGGCCATCGTGCCCAATGGCGCCGAGGTTTCCCATTTTCAATGGAGCGCGGATAGCAAACAGCGCATCGTCGGCTACGCCGGATCGCTCGATGAATGGTTCGACGTGGAAGCTGTCCGCGCCGCCGCTCTGGCCAGCCCGCAAGCGCAATTCGTCCTCCTCGGCCGCATCGAGGATGAGAAGGTGCTCGCCCTCCAGTCCCTGCCCAACGTACGCCTCTACGGCGAGGTCCCCTATGACCGTCTGCCAACCTATGTCTGTGAATTCGATGTCGGCCTCATTCCGTTTCTGGTCAACCCGCTTACCCTCGCCACCAACCCCATCAAGCTGTACGAGTACTTCGCTTGCGGTATGCCGGTGGTGAGTTCCGCTTTGCCGGAAGTCGCCGCCTACCAGCCCCTGGTGTACCTCGCGGATTCGGCGGAGCAGTTTGCCGCACAAGTGAGGCTGGCGCTGGAAGAACAGGATCCGCAGCGCCGCCGCGACCGGCGCGAGGCAGCCCAACACGAAAGTTGGAGCGTACGCGCCGCAAAGCTTTCCCAACTCATGGAGCAGAGCTGCGAAACGGGCCCCGGTGGCCTCACAATGGAACCATGATCTTTCTCATCGGTGGCCGCGGGCTTGTCGGCAGCGCCTTGGCGCGCCAATGCGAGGCCCAGGGGCTGCCGTTCGCCATCCTCGACCGTGAGTCCTACCCTCGCTATCGCGGGCAGTCCTGCAGCCTCCTGATCAATGCCAATGGCAATTCCCGGAAGCCGCTTGCCGTTTCCGACCCGCTGGCCGATTTCGATTCCTCCGTCCGCTCCGTGCGCGCCTCACTCGCCGACTTCCGCTGCCAGCGCTACATCCACCTCTCCTCGTGCGATGTCTACCCGGATTGCTCCTCTCCCCAAACAACCCTCGAATCCGTAGCCCCCGATATCGCCCGGCAGAGCCCCTACGGCTTCCACAAATACCTGGCCGAACAATGTGTCCGGCATGCCGCGCCCGACTGGTTGATTTTCCGGCTGGGCGGCTTCGTCGGCCCGGGGCTGAAAAAAAACGCCATTTTCGACATCGTTCACGGTGGACCGCTATGGCTCGATCCGGCCAGTGAACTGCAGTTTCTCCACACCGATGAGGCCGCCCGCATCCTGTTGCAACTGGCCGCATCCGGGCCCTCCCGCGAGATCTATAACCTCTGCGGGAAAGGCACCGTCGCCCTTTCCGAAGTCATCGCGCAGGTGGGCCGGGACATCACCGTGCAGCCCAACAGCCCGCGCGTGCGCTACGAGGTTTCCATCGACAAAATCAGCCGCCTCACTGAGGTGCCTGCAACCAGAGACACTGTCCTCGGCTTTTGCCGGAACTTCTAACCAGACCCAACACACGCAAAAACGGCCCGGGCTCTTCGCCCGGGCCGTTTCTTGTGTTCAGGTTTGCTTGCTTCTTACGGGAAGAACGCGCGCACCAGGAAGGTCATCAACTGACCGCGGGTGAGCGGCTC
>JADYZL010000331.1 GCA_020853155.1 Bryobacterales bacterium | reverse complement strand
GACATCCTGGGCCACAACCTCGCTTCGTCGCTCGTCAGTTCCATCACACCCACGATCCTGAACGAGTTGCGTTTCGGGTGGTCTCAGTTCGACACTGCCTTCGATGTATGGGAAACGGAGAACCGGAACACGGCGCTGGGAATCAAGAACGCGCCGCAGGAGTTTTTCGATCCAAAGAACTTCCACGGCATGACGCTCTTCATTCCCTCCGGCTACGCGGAAGTGGGAACACGGGGCTTCTGGCCGAACGAGAATAACCTGCACAACATGATGTTCACGGACGCCGCCACGATCCTCAAAGGCAAACACACCATTAAGTTCGGCGGCGAATACCGCCGGCAGCATGTCTACCGGGATTCCTCGCGGCATTCCCGCGGACGTTTCAATTTCGATACGCGGTTTACGGCGGAGAAGCCGAATAGCGGCGCATCGAGGGGCAGCACCGGTAACGGCCTGGCCACAATGATGCTTGGCTGGGTAACGGGTGGCACCTATGGCAACAATCAAGGGGAAGAAGTCTTCGTGCCATACTATGGCTTCTTTGTGCAGGACGATGTCAAGCTGACGAATCGCCTGACCTTGAACTTGGGCCTTCGCTATGAGCTGTTCTCGCTGGCGCATTTCCCGGACGCACAGAACCAGCAAGTGGCGCGCTGGCTGACGGCCCCCTTCAATGTGCCTTCTCTCGCCGACGAACGCATCGTATACCCGAAATCCTCGTCCGATACCGGCGGCGAGAATGACAGGAACAACTTCGCGCCTCGTGTGGGGCTGGCCTGGAGTTTGAACGACAAGACGGTGATTCGCACCGGCGCTGGGATCTTCTACGGGGAACCGAACTCGCTTTCGACCGAGGGCGCGAATTTCCGCGCCGGGGCGCCGAAGCACACGGAGATCACCATCCAGTCGAACAACGTCTCCACGCCGGTCTTCGTGCGGGACGGTTTCCCGGCATTCGACAACACGGAGATCCGGGATGGCGTGGCCATGTACGCGTTTCCGGAGCGACGGCGCAACCTGCAGGCCTATCAGTGGTTCCTTGACTTGCAGCGGACCCTTCCCGGAGACACGCTCGTGACGCTCGGCTACGCCGGAACCAATACGCAGAATCTCTTCGCCCAGATCAACGTAAACCAGCCGTTCACGCCAAGCGCCACGATTCCCGCCAACCAGCGGCTCATTCGGCCCCAGTTCTCGAGCGTCACATGGCACGATACTTTCTTGCGCGCCAACTACAATGCACTCACGGCGAAGGTAGAGAAACGCTTCTCAAAGGGTCTAACTTATCTCGCCTCGTTCACCTATTCGAAGAACATCGACCAGGGTAACGAGGATCTTTTCGACGGCGGCCAGGGTGCGGTGAATCCCTACGATCTGGCTCCGGAGCGGGCTCGTTCGAATCTGGACCGCACGCTCGGGTTCATCAGCTCCGTCGTGTACCAGTTGCCATTCGGCAGGGGGCAGCGTTATCTGCAATCGGGTCCGGTGTCCTGGGTGCTAGGTGGATGGCAGTTGGGCGGCATCGTGAGCCTCTATTCAGGCTTCCCGATTCCGCACACCTTCAACGTGAACAACCAGAATCTTGGCTCCGTCCGGGGCGACTATCTTCGCAGCCCGAACCTTCCCTCCAGCGAGAGGACAATCGATCGCTGGTTCGATACGGGGTTCGTTGTCGCGTCCCAGCCAGGAGTGTTCTCGAACGCGGGCCGGAACCTGATCGTGAGCCCTGGCCAGAAAAACCTGGATGTGATGGTGGCGCGCGACTTCGCGATGCCGTGGGAGGGGCATGAAGTCCAGTTCCGCTTCGAGAGTTTCAACTTCACGAATACGCCGAACTTCGGGAGACCGAACACGGCGGTAGGTGGCGCTTCCGCGGGTGAGATCACCAGCGCCGCCGATCCCCGGCGCATCCAGTTTGGCTTGAAGTACGTGTTTTGAGAACGGGCACAGGGCGATGCCCGCTGCGGGCATCGCCCAAACTGATCGCACCCGCCATACGGGATGACGCCACGCTTACGGCCTGCCATGAAAGAATGGAGGCAGTCATTGTGGCTTTCATGTCTTGTATACACAATCTGGAATTCTCGGGAACCCGGCGAAGACGGCGTTGTCTCCGGCTCTCACTTAGTCTGGGGCTGGCTGCGCTCACTGCCGGGCTTCTGCTCGGTTGCACGCCACCGAAGGAAGATCTGTCGCTTCCCGCGCAAATCGGGCCGTGGCAGCGGTCCGCGGAAACACCTATCGATCCGGCGACTTTCCCGGATGCACTTCGCCGGCTGGATGCGATCCGCGGGGTTCGCGCGAGCTACAGCAGCCCTGGTTTCAGCGTGCAGGCGACGGTGTATGAGATGCCTTCTCCAACTTCGGCGTTCGAAGCTGTGCAGACCTATCCGCGCCATGCGGGCGAATTCTACTTCCAGAAAGGGGCAAGTTTCGTTGTGCTGGGCCTGGCGGAACTTCCGATCGAGGCGCGGCGTCCTTTTCTATTGGACTTCCAGAAAGCGACCGTTCCGGATGGGGCGGAGGCCAAACAGAACTAATCGAGAGTGAACCGCATGACACCGCAGGCCGTCCATCCCGCGAAAGCATCCCACGGGCCTTCCGGGCGGCGGGACGCGAAGGACATCCGCCCGGTGGACCTGTTTTTCGAGTTCTCGACTCTGGGGCTGGTGCTATGCGGCTACCTGGCCATGCTCAGCACGGGCACCCTGGATGTGCCGACCTCCTCCGTGGTGTGCGCGGCGTTGCTCTATCGCGCCGTATCTTTGTTTGGGTTTGCGCCGCAGCGGCTGCCGGGGTGGCTGATCGGTACGCTCACGGTGGTCTCCATTGCGCTCTATCCGGCCGACATCTTCTGGTGGTCCGGGGACTTCATCCAAGCGACGGTGCATTTGATCTTCTTTCTGGCCCTGGTGAAGTTGCTCTCCGCCCAGGGCAATCGAGACCATCTGGCGCTGCTGGTGCTCTCCTTTCTACTGCTGGTGGTGGCCGCGATTCTGAGTTCGGACTTCCTCTACTTTGTGTTTCTGCTGGGCTTTCTGACCTTCAGCGTGATGTCGTTCACCAGCCTGGAATTGCGACGCTCGTTCGCGATGCACAAAGTGGTGGCGACGGGCGCGCGGCGCTTGCCCTTGCGCCTCACGATGGTGAGCCTGTTGATCTCAGGCGGGATCCTGGCGATGTCGCTGGGCCTGTTCTACGCGCTTCCGCGCTCTGCCAAGGCGGTGCTGAACCAGTTCCTGTTGCAGCGGCCCGCCAGTTCGGGCTTCGCGAGAGAGATGGTGCTGGGGCGGTATGGCGAGCTGACGCAGAACCCCGCCGTGGTGATGCGGATTCGCGAGATCGATCTCAACGATTCCAGCGGCTCTCCCCCTTTCCCCACGCATTGGCGGGGCGCCACCCTCACGCACTTCGACGGCAGGAGATGGAGCAACCCGAACCAGCGCGGAGAGCTAGTGAGGATCAACGCCAATGAGATCTTCCTGGCATCGCCCGCGCAGCGACGGCGGGCGGGAGTGCGCGGGGGATATGAGGTTCACGTCTCTCCGCAATTGGGCGAGTATCTGTTCCTGCCTGGCCTCGCGGAGTTTCTGCGTATCGAGCAGGATTACCTGTTTCGATACCCGGACCGCACGGTGCGCCTTCCGCTCGCCCCGAAAGAGGATCTCCAATACGCGGCGTTCAGCTACTTCGATGGGGAGAAGGAGTTGGCCGAGGGGCGGATGGCTTCGTTGAGCGCCACGGAACTGGGCGCGATTCGAGGGGAAGACCTGCTGCATTTGCCGCCGCTGGACCCGCGTATCGAAGAGCTGGCGCGCAGCGTCACCGAGGGCTACAGCAATCCTCTCGACAAGGCACGCATTCTGGCCTCATACCTTCGGGGCAACTATCACTATCGCCTCGGAAAGAGCCGGGCGGCGGGAAATGACCCACTCGCCGCCTTCCTGTTCGAGACTCGCGAAGGGCATTGTGAATACTTCGCTTCCGCCTTGGCCGTGATGCTACGCACGCTGGGCATCCCCTCGCGCGTGGTGACGGGCTTTCTGGTAACGGAGTACAATCCGCTGACGGGCTGGCATGTGGTGCGCATGTCCGATGCGCATTCGTGGGTCGAGGTCTGGTTGCCGGAACGAGGTTGGTACGGTTTCGACCCCACACCCTCTTCTCGCCAACTTCCCATGTCGCAGTTGATGTCGCGCTTCCGGCTTTGGCGGGATGCCGCCGATACCTTCTGGCAGGATTGGGTGCTGGCCTATGACCTGGGCCGACAGTTGACACTCGCGGGAAGCGCGGAATCCACCAGCCGGGGCGCGCGCGACTTCACCCTGCATGTATTTGGGGCGATGGGGACGCCCGGCTTGAAGCGAATTACGGGATGGGTCT